>CACJRJ010000015.1 GCA_902595725.1 uncultured Pelagibacteraceae bacterium | reverse complement strand
TTCTTTATTAATTTTTGCATTAATTAGAAGTCCAATAATTATTTCTCAATCTGGAATAGGAAGTGCAATAATGCTTACAGCTCCATTAATTTTAACGACTTATGCATTAACATTTATAGCAATGGCAGGAAGAGGTGGGGTTGATCTATCCATTGGTCCATTTATGGGATTTATAAACGTAAGTAGTATTCAATTGTATGCTGCTGGTTACTTGCAAACACCAATTGGTTGGTTTGTTTATGCTATTGCAATGGGTTTACTTTGGCAGCTTTTTTATGCGCTGATAGTTTGTTTTGTAAGAGTATCTCCAATTATTGTTTCGCTAGCGGGATATTTAGCTTTTGCGGGAATCAATATAGTAATTTTGCCAAGACCAGGAGGAATAGCACCTGATTGGCTTATTCCTTGGGGAGAAGGTTTTACAATTTTTAATGAAATATTCCTTTTAATGATTTTAGCAACAATATTGTTTTACATAATTACTCATACTGCATTCTGGGGTCATTTAAAATTAATGGGTGCAGATGAGAGAGCTGCTTTTACAAGTGGAGTTAAAATTAATCTAGTAAGAATAGTTGCTCATATGATAGCGGGAATTTTTTTTCCAATATCTTTTAATTTACTGTAATCAATAACTTTAATTTTTTTGTTTTGTTCTTTTATTTTTTCATCATTATTTTTTGTTTGAATTATCTTATTAAATTCACCGTAGTCACTTGACTTATAAGTTACTTTAGAATTTATACTTTCTTTGTCTTCATGTGTTTTATTATCATTGTATTCAGGGAAGTTATTTAGTTGATCAAATTTTTTAAAGTCTGAGGAATTATAATATTTTACTTCTTCACTAATATCTTTTTGATTTAGCATAGCTATATTTTCATTAGTTTTAAGAATATTATTGAAATTATTTTTATCAGAATTAGAGTAGCTAGTACTGTAATTTTTGATTTGGAAATTTTTTACATTATCAGACTTAAATTTTTTAAAATTATTTAATTTTTCAAAATTAATTTTATCTTCTTCATTATAATAATTATTTTTATTTTCTTTTTTCATTAAAATGTTTTTATTTTTATTTTTGTTTTATTTTCATTATTATTTTCCTTATCAAAATCTACTACTTTTAAGATTTTCTTTTCTGGAATTTCATTATCAATTTTTCTATTAGGTGAGGGCATCAAAGGTGTATTTGATTTACTTGAAATAGTTGTTTCGCCAATACCTGCTGTTTGACCAAACATTCCTTCTAACAAAGTGTCTGCATTAACTTTTTCATTTTCAAATATATCGAATACTGTTCCGTTTCTAAAAACCATTACTTTTGGACAAAGTCCTATAAATTCTTCAAGTTCACTAGATAAAAAAACAACTGTATTGCCTTCTTCAACATAATTTCTTAAGTGAGTATATAAATCTCTTTTTGTACTTACATCTATGCCTCTTGCAGGGTCATTTAAAATTAAAACTTTAGGGTGTTGAGCAAATGATCTTGCTATCATAACTTTTTGCTGGTTACCTCCACTAAGAGAACCTATTAAATTATCTCTTGGGCCAGTTTTAATGCTCAGTCTATCTACTTCCCAATCAAAAATTCCATTTAACTCAAGCCAATCAACAAATCCTAAAAAACCTCCTCTGCTAGTTTTTTTATAAAGAGGAACTACTAAATTTTCATAAATACTTAAGTTAGGAAGTATTCCTTCTTTTTTTCTATCTCCAGAAACAAAAGATATTCCATTATTTTTTGCATTATCTAAAGAATTATATTTTACAAAATTTTCATTATTGTCCAGAATTTCGGTAATGCCTCCATAGGCTTCCTGTACACCCGCTAAAATTTTAACAAAGTCATCTTGTCCATTTCCGTCTAACCCTGTTACACCTACTATTTCTCCTTTTTTAACTTCAAAATTTACAGGTTTGCTATCAGGCCAAACCACTAAATTTTCAGCTCTCATTACGACTTTATCAGTTTTAGTTTGTATAGATTCAGACTTACTTTTCTCCCCTGTTTCTGCTCTTCCCGTCATTAGGCCTATTAAATTTTTTTCATTAAGATCTTTTTTTTCCAATACACCGACATCTTTGCCGTCTCTCATAACTGTTGCTTTATCACTTATTCTAACTAGCTCCGCAATTCTGTGAGTAACAATAAATACAGCAACACCTTTATCTCTTAATTCTCTCATTTTTTTAAACAATCTTTCAGTTGAATCGAAGTCAAGTGCTGCAGAAGATTCATCTAAAATTAAAACCTTAGTATTTTCACGCAAGAATGCTCTTGCAATTGTAATCCATGCTTTTATTGGTAATGATAGATTAAAAGCTTGAGTATAAGGATCAATATATTCGCCAACAAGATCTTCCATAATTTCTTGTGCTTTTAATACCTTTTCTCTTTGAGTTAAATTTTTGTACCAAAAATCATCTGAGCCAACAAAAAGGTTGTCAACAACCGATGCTTCTTCTGCAATCATAACTTCCTGAAACACTGTTGCTATACCCATATTTCTTGCCATAACTGGTGATGTTGGGGTATGACCTAATACAGAAACTTTGCCTTTATCAATTGGCAAAACTCCTGACATTACTTTTGCAAGTGTACTTTTTCCACATCCGTTACCTCCAACTATTGCATGGATCTCACCAAAGTTTGCATTAAAATTTACTCCATTTAATGCTCTAGTTACTCCAAAATATTTATGAACATCTTGGACGTAAATGTCACCTGTAATTCTGTCTGATTTATCTGACAACACCTCTTTAGAGGTGTTGTCTTTCATATTTTTTTCTGCACTCATACTTTTACTTTAAGTATTAGTGAGATTTAGGATCGTATTTCTCCGGATCAGATGGATTATCAAAGAACGCTTCCACGTAAGATCTTGGAGCCCATTTTTCCATTCCTGGGTTATCCCAACCAGTAGAATTTCTATCACAATCTTCATTTAAGATTTGTTTAATTTCATCAAAATTCTTAGTAGCAGGACCAACCAATATAGATTGGATTCTAGGACCTTGACCTTGAAGTGTTCTAATCATTACTTCCATACCTAACTCGATTTCATCTCCTGGAGGCCAAGCATATATCGCTTCATCGATATAGTCTGGGTTATTTCTCCAATAACAAAGAGCTCCCAATTCTCCACCTAATGCAATTGGTGGAATTGGATCAAGTCCTGACTGAAGCAGAGCTTGTAAAGTTCCTGTTTCTCCTGAAGACTGAACCGCAATACCATCAACTTTTTTTGTATTCGTTGATAGCCATTGTGAAAGTTCCTTCTGAGCAATTTGAGAAGTCCAGTTATGTGCTAATTGTCCAACAACATTAACATTTGGATATTCATCAAGTGCAGCTAATACACCTTTGTTCTGTTGGTCAGATGCTGAATAGCCAGGAATTCCTTCCATAACTATCACATTACCTTTCTCACCAATTAACTCAGCCATCCATGCACCAACGTAATAACCAACTAATCTGTAGTTAACAGATGTATTGATTGAATACGGAGATGTTGTAAAGCCAGTAAAAGATAGAGTTGGGATACCTTTTTCCCAACCATATTTAATAGTAGTGTTTAAAGCTGTAATGTTAGAACAACAAATAATGATGGCATCAACTTTTCCGCCATCTATCATCTGTCTCATTTGCTGAATCTGTAAAGAGTCATCCAAATTTGACTGTGTAATAACAATTTCATCAACCATTCCTAAAGCTTTCCACTTAGGATAAACAACTTCCATTAAACGCTCCATTGCTCCTTTTCTCCAAGTGTTTCCAGCGTAGGTACTAGCATAACCTATTGTCCAAGGTGGTTTTCTAGGACTTTTCCACTTTCTCATTACCGCTTCACCTAGTGGCTGATCACTGTCCATAAAGTCCATGTTGTAAACATAATCTCTCATGTCTTGAGGAACTTTACTTAAACACTCTTTACATAGTTCACCTGCCGAAGCAGAAGAAAAAATTCCAAAAAACCAAGAGAAAAGAACAACATATAACATTTTCTTTATTTTCATAATGTTCCCCTTTCCTTAATTAAATTAAGTATCTCACTAATGAATGAATATATCTATAATTATGAATTTCTGTTTTTTATATATATTTATTAGACCTAAAATTTTTGTTTGTTTTTAGTGCAAAAAATATACTAAGTTGGGTTGAGAAATAATTAATATTATATTCTAACGAGAGTTGTATAAATTAATATTTTTAATTAATTTTTGTTATGAAAAAATTTTTTTTAGTTTTAACTTTTTTTTTGTTTTCTACGACAAGTACATTTGCAGAATACAAACTTGAACCTGTCAATTGCACTTTAAAAAAAAAAGATAATTGTGGAGCTTATTTATATAACACTAAAACAGGCTCAACTTATTTTTGTAATTCTACTGAATGTAAGGAAATACAAGAAGCAATAGAAGAAGTTGCTAGCGAAGAAGGATCGTCAGATTCAAAAAAATCTAAGATACCTAAGAAAAAGAAAAAAAAGAAATCTAAAATTCCAAAATTTAAAAAAACAAATTAACTTATTCTGTTTTTTTTGAGTGCGAAATTGATACTTCTATTGCACCTCTAATTTCATTACAGAAATTTAAATCGTCACCTAAAAATGTTCCTTTAAAAAAACTTTTATTAACGGCACCATTTTCTTTCATAAAATTTACGTAATCATCTGTTAGATTGCTTACACCAAAAAAATACTCTTTTTCTGCTTCTTGGTGATTAATATTTTTTATCTTTTTTAAAACTAAAATACCAAAAGGATAAAGATAATTAGCTGTTTCAAAAAATTCTTTTGCTAGATCTGGATGTTCTTCTTTAATAATTTCAGTTACTGCTGAATTCATAGATACACATCCTTTAAGTATTTTATAAGTTAATTTATCATCTCCAAGTATTTCTTGAATATTGTAGAAACCAAGTCTTTCTATTTTTTCTGCGTGCAAAGAGGTAGTAATAAATAATAAAATAATTATTAATTTTTTCATTTATTTTTTATTGTTTATAACTTGGGTCTTCAGAATCTAATATTGATCTAACTGCTTTCAAATGTAGTGCTCCCATGTCAGTAGAATAATTTTCCCAATCTTGAGCAGTTTTTTCAGCAACCTCAGGGCTTGCTATATTTAATTCTTTACCAGTTGATAATGCAGTAATGTATGTTTCGCATGCTTTTTCAAAATAATATAAATCATCAAAAGCTTGAGCAATTGTAGGAGCTGCTGTTAGAATTCCGTGGTTAGCTAATAAAAGTATATTGTAATTTCCAATACTGTTTGCCATTTTTTCTGACTCTTCTTCAAAACCAAGCCCACCAAATTCTTTATAAACTGCTACACGATTATAAAAACGCATAGTGTTTTGATCGATGGGAGGAAGAGAAGGGTCTTTTAGGCATGATAAAGCTAAAGCATATTTTGAATGAACATGAAGTATACACTTTGCATTTGGAACTTTTTTATGAATCGTTCCATGAATATTAATTGCTGTTGGATCAACAATTTCCGGTTTATTTTTCATTTCTTCAAATTTTTTATCTTCAATAAGGATTAAATCGCTTGCTTTAATTTTGCTAAAATGCATTCCTGTTCCATTAACATAGAAGCCACCTCCCGCTTCTGGCGAACATACACTTAAGTGGTTTGCAATACCCTCATGCATATTCAATTTTGCTGTCCATCTGAAAACAGCAGCTAAATCATTTAATAATTCTGAGCTTTTCATATTTATTATGATAATATACTTTATTTAAAAATAAATGAGCAAAGTTTTTATATCATGTGCTGTAACTGGATCTGGCGATACTGCTGGAAAACATCCAGATTTACCAAAAACACCAAAACAGATAGCTACAGCAGCTATTGAAGCGGCTAAAGCAGGAGCAGCAATTGCTCATATTCATGTTAGAGAAGAAGATGGAACACCAAGCAGAAGATTAGAATTATATAAAGAAGTTGTAGATAGAGTTAGATCAAGTGATACAGATGTTGTTCTTAATTTAACCACAGGAATGGGTGGAGACTTAGATATAGGACAAGGAAAGAATCCTCTCGATTTTGGTCCAATGACTGACATGGCAAATGTAATGGAGAGAATTGCAAATGCAGAACAATTTTTACCAGAAATTTGTACATTAGATTGTGGAACGTTAAACTTTGGAGATAGCTCGGTGATTACTGTAAATACACCAAACGATTTAAGAAAAGCTGCGAAAAGATTACAAGAGATAAATGTTAAACCTGAAATCGAAGCTTTTGATTTAGGCAACATGTGGTTTGGAGCTCAATTATATAAAGAAGGATTATTAAGTGACCCACCAATGTTTCAAATGTGCTTGGGTATACCTTGGGGAGCACCTGCAACTCCATTAGCAATGCAAGCCATGAAAGACATTATGCCAAAAGAAGGAGTCTGGTCAGGATTTGCAATTTCAAAAAACGAAATGCCTTTTGTCGCTCAAACTGTAATTATGGGAGGCAATCCAAGAGTAGGGCTAGAAGACAATTTATATTTAGAAAAAGGAAAATTAGCAACTAATGCTCAATTAGTAGAAAAAGCAATTAGAATTGTTACTGATCTTGGTGTATCGATAATGACACCTGCCGAAACTAGAGAAAAACTAAAATTAAAAAACTATAAATAAATCAAGAATATTTAGTCTACTCTTATAGTATTGCCATCCACAGGAAAGACTTGACCAGATATTTTTTCACTATCTTTTGAAATTAAAAATGAGCACATGTTTCCTATATCTTCTTGAGAAATCCAAGAATTAATTGAAGCCATAGATAAAAAATCTTTTTCAATCATTTTTTTTGAAACTTTAAGAAACTTAGCTTTATCTCTTATTACCTTGTTCATTCTATCTCCTTTAATCGTTCCAGGACAAACAGCATTTACTCTTATTTTAAATTTACCTAATTCTATAGCTAAAGTTTTTGTTACTCCTATGATTGCCCACTTACTAGCAGCATATGGAGATCGTAATGCAAAACCCATTATTCCTGCAGTAGAAGAAATATTTATTAAAGAGCCGCCTTTGTTATTTTTGAGCATTGGTATTGCAAGCTTTGTAAAGTAAAAATGACTTATAACATTTGTTTTTAATGTTTGTTCCCAGTCATCAGAGCTTAACTTTTCTAAATTTCCTGTTGGACCCGCAATTCCTACATTATTTATTAAAGCATCAATTTTTTTGGTTTTTTTTTTAATTTTGATGAAAAAATTTGAAACCTCATACTCATCAGAAGCATCACATTCATATGTAAATAATTTTTTTTTATTTAGCGGATGTTTTTGTACTTTTTTTAAAGATTTGCTATCGATATCACAAATATAAACAATAGCACCTCTCGAAAGACAAATCTTTGCAGTCGACCATCCAATTCCTGAAGCTCCACCTGAAATAATGATTTTTTTGTTAATTAGACTTAGCGGCATCAGCCATATGTTCTTTTGTTAAGGCTTTTGAAAGTTCTTTTTGAGTTAAGTATCCTTTTACATTGCCACTCTTATCAACAACTTCACAATTTGAATTTGAGCAGACAACTTTTGGTAAAAACTCATCTAAAAATTGGTCTTCGTGAACTTTTATAAGATTTGATTTATCAATATCGTTAGATGAATTTACAGGTGTCATAATAATCTTGGCTTTAATTACTTTTGCTCTATTTACATCTTTAACGAAAGCCTCAACATAATCATCAGCAGGGTTCATTATAATATCTATTGGAGTTCCTACTTGTACGAGTCTTCCTCCGTTTAATATACCTATATGATCTCCCAATCTTAATGATTCATCTAAATCATGAGTTATAAATACTATTGTTTTTTTTAATTCACTTTGTAAATCTATTAACTGTTTTTGCATATCACTTCTAATCAAAGGATCTAAAGCGGAAAACGCTTCATCCATTAACATTATATCTGTGTTTGTTGCAAGTGCTCTTGCTAAACCTACTCTTTGTTGCATACCACCAGATAACTGATTAGGATATTGATGCTCAAAACCAGTTAAACCCACAGCTTCAATTTTTTCCATTGCAGTTTTGTTTCTTTCTTCTGGTTTCTGTCCTTGTACCTCTAGTCCATATCCAACATTTTCCAATACTGTTTTATGTGGGAATAAACCAAATCTTTGGAACACCATACTCATTTTATGTCTTCTAAATTCAATCAATCCTTTTGGATCTAAATCCATAACATTTGTACCTTCAACAGAAACTACTCCTGAAGTTGGGTCTATTAATCTATTAATATGTCTAATCAGAGTAGATTTACCTGAACCAGATAAGCCCATACATACAAAAGTTTCACCTTCTTCAATACTTAAAGAAACATCATCCAAGCCAACTGTATGACCAGTTTTTTCTAATATTTCTTCTTTTGTAGCTCCGTCTTGAACCATAGGAAGAACTTTGGAAGGTTGATCTCCAAAAATTTTGTAAACATTTTTAATTTCAATTTTGCTCATATTTTTATAACTTTATTTTTTTTGTTTTGGTTCTTTCTTGAATTTTCTCTCCGTAAGATTGTGTAATTCGATCGAATATAATAGCTAGTAAAACAATTGCAATACCTGCTTCAGTAGCCATACCCACATTTAATTGTTGTAGTCCTAATAATACTTCATCTCCAATTCCTCTAGTTCCTATCATAGAAGCAATAACTACCATTGCTAATGCCATCATTGTGCATTGGTTAATTCCTTGCATTATATTTGGAAGGGCCAAAGGTAATTGTACTCCCCATAGCTTTTGTTTTTTACTTGCTCCAAAAGCCTCCGCTGCTTCTACAACTTCCGTATCAACCAATCTAATTCCAAGATCAGTTAATCTTATTAAAGGAGGAACCGCATATACAAATATTGCAAAAATAGCCGGAACTGCACCTAAACCAAACAATAAAATTCCTGGAATTAAATAGCAAAAACTTGGAATAGTTTGCATTAAATCAAGTATTGGCAATATGGCATTTCTTACTTTTTTATTTCTTGCCATCATTATTCCAACAGGAATACCAATGACCAAACAAAGCAACATTCCAATAACAACTATACAAGTCGTCATAATACATTTGTCCCAATACCTAGGACTTAAGAAGCCTAGAAAGAAAACACAGAAAGCGACCATAATTGTTGTTCCCATATTTCTTCCACTAGCAAAATATGCAAGAGCAATTACTGAAATCATTAATAATGGCCAAGGCAACCCAACCATAAAATTTTTCATATCTGTGTAAAGACCTAGTAAGAAATTATTAATTCCTTCAAAAAACATTCCATATTCTTTAATAAGTCTATCAAAACCTTCATTTAAGTAAGGCATCAATGGAAGATCTAGCCACTTAGGCCAGTTACCCAACCAAGATAAATCTGTAAATAAAATTGAAACACTTTCGGGTCTATATTTAGAGCTTGTATAAGCAACATAAACCATTGCAAAAAAAGCTGCTAAATATAACGAATATAAAATATGTTTTTTATATTTTCCCATTAATTCTTTCTTAAAAAACTAAGAGCCCGTTAAGGGCTCTTAGTTATATTAATTGTTTTAAAAATTATAGTGTATCCGCAACTTTTGCCGCAACATCAGCTGGAACCCACTTCTTCCACATACCAGTGTTTGATAAGAAGTGTTTAGCTGTTGCTTCCATATCTCCTCCTGATTCATCCATATAGAATGCAAGCGATCTGTTCACATCTGGTGTTGGTACAGAATAAGCTCTAATAAAGTCTACAATTTTTTTATTCGACGCTTTGTTTGCAAATGTTGTTGATGCAGATTTTGTTAAAGCCATATTAACGTAAGCACTTGCACATGTATCTGTGTATGCATCAGGCCCATCAGCTTTAATTTTTTCTACAACCGCCATCATTTTAGTCCAACATTCGTTATCATAAGCAGGCTCTTCAAGTTGCACTAAGTCAACTTTTCCCATTAAACCAGTTGGCGTCCAGTAGTAAGAAAATACTGGCTTACCTTTTTTAAATGCTCCAGCAATTGCAGCATCTAAAGCTCCACCTGAACCTGGGTCAAAGTTTGTATAGTATTCATCTAAGCCATAAACTTTGTGTTTAACCAAGTTAATAGTGTAACAAGTCCATCCTGATATACAGCTTGTCATTCTACCTTTTCCTGGCGCTTCAGGATCTGCAAACAATTTTGCTATATCTGGATTTTTCATGTCCTCAACAGATTTTAAACCATACTTATCTGCAGTTGGTTTATCCACATAGAAACCTTGAGTAGATGAAGGAGTGTTAATCCCTAACTCAATAATTTGCCCTTTTGAAACTGCTTCTTCATGCATTTGAACAATATTGTCTCTCCAAACTTCAGTGATAATATCAAGTTGTTGATCATAATGTGCAGCCATAATTGGACTAGTACTACCTTTCGTCACTTCAACTTGGCAGCCATATCCATGTTCAAGAATATAACCAACAATTGCCGTGTGAACGTTTGCACTATCCCAGTCAAAATCTCCCAAATGCACTTTGCCACAAGCATTAGCACTTGTTGCGCCAATAGATGTTACTGCAATAAATGCAATCGAAAGAAATATTTTTTTAAGAAATTTCATTAATTCCCTCCATATTATTAGTTTAACTGATCGTATTAAAACTTGATACGCAATAAAATACAACCTTTAATGAGATTAATAGTTGTTAATAAATAAAGGAAAAAACATTATATATTGTATAGATTCAATTATAAATTGAATTGAAAACAAATTTAAATAAAATAACAATTAATTTATGACAATAGAAATTTCAAAAGTTTCAAAAAACGGTTCAGCATTAAATATTGAGTGGAGTGATGGTGAAAAAAGTAATTTTCACTTTATGTGGTTAAGAGATAACTGCCCAACAGCTCATGATAAAGACTCAAGACACAGGATGTTTAATATACTTGAAGTTTCAACAAACATAGAACCAAAAACATGTAAAATTAATAATGAAGGAAAGTTAGAAATCGAGTGGAGTGAAGGAAATCATATAAGTTGTTATGATCAAGAATGGTTAAGAAAGAATTGTTATACAATAAACAATAATAAAAAATATACCTCTCCTTATCAATTATGGGGCTGTTCTTTACAAAAAAACTTAGAAACTATTGTAATAGATCATGATGAAATTATTGATTCTAAAGAAGGTTTAATAAAATGGTTAGAACTTTTACATTATAAGGGAATTGCAATTGTTAAAAATGCTCCAACAGAAAAAGAATCTGCGTTTAAAGTTTTAAACAGAATAAGTCATACAAGAGAAACTTTTTTTAAAACCCCTTTTGAGGTTATTAATATTCCAAAGCCAAATAATTCAGCTTACACAGCGCATGCTTTGAGGAATCATATGGATCTTCCTTGGTTTGAAAATCCCCCAGGCTATCAATTTCTTCATTGTTTAATTAATTCTGCAAAAGGAGGAGACTCTTCAGCAATTGATGCTTTTGCAGTGGCAGATTATTTAAGAAACAATGAAAAAGAAATATTTGAAACACTGGTGAATATACCTCTTAAATTTAGAGATAAAGATTACACGCAAGAAGCCCATAGAAGTTTTTATGCTCCAGCAATTTCTTTAACTAAAGATGGTGATTATAACGATATAAGATTTAGTGTAGCAACTATGGACGCCTTAGATTGTCATCCAGATGTTATGGATAAAGTTTATAAAGCTCACCACAGATTCGGAAATCTTTTACACGATGATAAGTTTCAAATAAATTTTAGGCTTGAACCTGGTGATATTTTTTCATTTAATAATAGAAGAGTTTTGCATGGTAGAACTGAATTTGATCCAAATTCAGGCCATAGGCATCTTCAAGGTTATTATATGGATCGTGATGAAATAATAGGAAGATTAAGTTATTTAAAAAATAATTTATAAATTTTCAAATATTAAATTATTCTGTTTATTATATTTATTAAATTCTGATTTAGTTTTGATAGTATAATAATATTTTTTAATTTTTAAATTTTGTATATTTTTATTTTTTAAAAAGAACTTATCTAAAATTAAATAATCAATTTTTTTGTTATTTGATTTTTTAATGATCATTTTAGCACTATTAGAATTTGAAAAAGATAAACCTACCTTTGTGTTACTTTTTATTTTAAGTAAATTATAAATATTTTTATGTTTGAAAGAAATAAATACACATTTTGTGTAATTTGATGTTTCTTTCAATAATTTTTGTAAAAGTTTTTTTGAAAAAGTTGGTTTTAATTCAATAAATAAAAGGTACTTATTTTTTGAAGTTTTAAGCAAATCTTTTAAAAGCGGAATTGTCTTTTTATTTTTAGAACTTATTTCTTTAATTTTAGAATAATTTAAATTTTTTACACTAACGTTTTTTTTAAAAATTCTATTTAAAGTAAAGTCATGAAAGCAAATAAATTTATTATCTTTTGTTGCATGAATATCAGTTTCAATTCCATATCCTTTTTTAAATGATTGCTTAAATGATTTAAGAAGGTTTTCTTTATAATTTTTATTTAAAATGCCTCTGTGAATTAGCAGATCTGTCATTTAAAATTTTATTTCCAGCCAGTAATTGTTTTTACCTCTAGATATTCTTCTAGTCCCCAAGAACCACCTTCACGTCCATTTCCAGATTGTTTGTATCCACCAAAAGGAGTTCCAGAGTCAGGAGAATTTCCATTAATATAAACTATCCCAGATCTAAGTTTTTTAGATACTCTTTTTGCCTTTTCTTTATCTTCAGTTTGAAGGTAATTTCCAAGGCCGTACTCTGTATCATTGGTAACAGTAATTGCTTCTTCTTCTGTTTCAAAAGGTATAATAGAAAGAACTGGTCCAAAAATTTCTTTTTTTGCTATTTGCATATCATTTGTAACATCAGTAAATATGGTTGGTTTAATAAAATATCCTTTATTTAAACCATTAGGCATTTCAGGACCTCCTGCAGCCAGTGTTGCGCCCTCATTAATTCCATCTTTTATTAAGTTAATAATTTTATTGTATTGAACTTTTGAAACTACTGGACCTATATGATCTCCTTTTTTTGATGCTATATCTACTTTAATTTTATTAGCTTCATCCACTGCTTCACTTACAGCTCTTTCGTATATAGATTTTTCTACAAGCATTCTTGTTGGAGCGTCACAAGATTGTCCGGAATTACTCATTACATTTTTTATTCCATCTCTAACAGCATTAGGGTAGGAGTCTGCAAATACAATATTTCCACCTTTACCACCTAGTTCTAAACAAACTCTTTTAATTGTGTCAGCTGCATTTTTTGTGATTAATTTTCCTGCCCTTGTTGATCCAGTGAAAGAAACCATATCAATATCAGGATGACCAGATATATATGTTCCAACTCCAGCTCCATCTCCATTTACTAGATTAAAAACCCCAGGTGGAAAACCAGATTCATGAATCATTTCAGCAAATAACATTGCTGATACAGGAGCTATTTCTGAAGGCTTAAGTATCATTGTGCAGCCAGTTGCTAAAGCAGGTATTACTTTGAGTGCAATTTGATTTATTGGCCAGTTCCAAGGAGTAATTAATCCACAAACTCCAATAGGTTCATAAAATATTTGATTATTTGATTTTGAGTCAAATTGTTCATCAAATTTAAAATTTTTAAGCCTTATAATAAAGTCTTCCAAGTGTGCTTGACCGGATGCATTTTGAACATTAGAAGACCAATCCATCGGAGCTCCCATTTCTTTAGAAATTGCTTCAGTCATTTCACTAAATCTTTTTTTATAAACTGATAATAAATTTTCTAATAACTTTATTCTTTCTTCCTTAGTAGTTTCTTTCCAAGATTCAAAAGTATCTTTTGAGACTTTTACAGCTAAATCAACATCAGCTTTAGACCCTAAAGATATTATGGCAAATGTTTCTTCATTTGATGGATTAATTACTTCGAAATCATTTTTTTTTGAAGGTTCTATCCATTCACCATTAATATAAAATTTTCTTTTATCTAACATTTTTATATCTCATATCCTTTTTCTTCAGGCTCATCATCAATTAATTCCTCTGGAAAACCTAAAGCTCTAAAGTTTATATTATACTTTTCTTCAAGTCTTTTTACCACCATAGATGACCAGGCTCTTGATCCAAACTTTTTTTCAGCTTCTTTAAATATATTTAATACAAATGGTGATATTTCTAATTCTGTATTTAGTTTTTTTGAAAGTTGATCAAAAAGATTCATATCTTTCTTTACTAAGTCCATAGTAAAATTAATGTTATATGAACCGTTTAAAATTACCTGACTTTCAGTTTCATGTACAAAAGAATTTCCAGATGAAGCAGCTATTCCTTTATAGGTTTTTTTAAGATCTAAATTAGATTTTTTTGCAACAGTCCATGCTTCTCCTAGCGCAGCTAAATGAACAGAGGCTAAATAATTAGTAATCACTTTTAAAACAGATGCAGTTCCAAGCTCTCCTGTATGTAAAATTTTTCTTCCCATAATGCTTAAAACTGGCAATATTTTTTCAAAACTATTTCTTTCACCACCAACAAAAATAGCAATATTTCCAGTTGTAGCTCTATGACATCCGCCACTAACTGGCCCATCCATTGGAATAGCTTTTTTATCCATAACAAGCTTACCTAGTCTCTTAACTTCAGACTCATCTGTTGTGCTCATTTCTAACCATATTTTATTTTTTGAAAGCCCATTAATAATTCCGTCATCAGATTCCATTACTTCCGCGCATATTTCAGGAGATGGAAGGCAGGTAATAATTAAATCTGTTTGTTCAGCTAGCTCTTTAGCACTTTTAGAAACTTTTGCTCCTTTACTTTTAAAATCATTTGTTAGGTTTTTTTCTACGTCTCGTACTGTTAAATCGAATTTATTTCTTAACAAGCTGTTCGCTAATTTGCCCCCAACATTTCCAAGTCCTATAAATCCTATTTTCATAACAACCTTTTAATTATAGTGAATATTAAATGCTTTATGATATATTTTTTTTTGAAAATGTATTCAATAAAAATAGATCCAAAATACAACAAGTATCAAAATCCGAAAATTGGGTTAATTGCACTTGCAAGTGATTACATGATTGAAAAAGACTTTATTAATGTAATTAAACATAAAAAAATAGACTTTTTTGTTAATAGAATTGAATGTTTTAATCCTTTAACCAGTGAGAATTTAATAAAAATGTCTGAAAAAATTACAGAAGTTACAAAAGATATTCTGCCAAATGAAAAAATTGATTGTGTAGTTTATGGCTGTACCTCAGGAACCATTGCTGCTGGTTATAAATCTATAGAAAAAAAAATAAAGAAAGCAAAACCCGAAGCTGAAGTTACAACTCCAAGTACATCATCTATTAAAGCTCTTAAAAAGTTAAATCTAAATAAAATTGCAATTTTTACTCCTTATCCTAAAAAATTAAATGACGAAGTGATAGATTTTTTTGAAAAAGAAAATTTTCAAATTACTTCAAACTCTTATTTTGATATTGCTTCTGACATTGATATTGGCAAAGTAGATGCTAATTATTTATATGATGTTTTATCAAAAATGGATTTAAAAGGAGCAGATGCATTATTTGTTTCATGCACAGCTTTGCCAGCTTTATCCATAATAGATAAACTTGAAAAAAAATTGGGTAAAATTGTTTTATCAAGCAATCAAACATTAATATGGGATACTTTAGAAAAAATAGGTGAAAATAATTCAATAAATGGCTTTGGAAAATTATTTTCAAATAATTAGAAATGTTATTTACAAAAGAAGAATACAAAGAAAGACTTAAAAAAGTTCAAAAATCAATGCAAGAAAAAGGTATTGAACTATTAATTTCTCAAGATACTAACAATATGAACTATCTTACAGGTTATGATGCTTGGTCATTTTACTATGCGCAGTGTGTAATAGTTCATGTTAATGCAGAAGAACCATTGTGTTTTGTAAGAGCTCAGGATGCAGGCGGAGCCTACATAAAAACTTACTTAAAAAATGAAAATATTATTGTTTACGATGAAAAATATATCCATGTTTGGCCAATACATCCTTACGATAGGTTAATAGAAATTATAAAAGAAAGAAAATGGGACAACCTAAATATAGGTGTAGAGATGGATAGCCATTATTTTACTGCTTATTCACATGAAAAATTAATTAATGGTTTACCCAATGCTAAAGTAAAAGATTGTGAGAGATTAGTAAATTGGGTGAGATTGGTTAAATCTGATGAAGAGATTAATTATATGAAGATAGCATCTCAAATTACTCAACTAGGAATGAAAACTGCATTTGAAGCAATTAACCCTGGAGTAAGACAATGTGATGCCGTTGCAAAAATATATTCAACATTAATAAGCGGAACCAAAGAACATGGTGGAGATTATTCGTCAATTGTACCATTGATACCAACGGGCAAAGGAACATCTGCCTCTCACTTATCTTGGACAGATGATAAATTTGTTGAAGGAGAAGCATCAATAATTGAAATTTCTGGAGTATATAAAAAATATCATTGCCCCATGGCAAGAACAGTATTGTTGGGAAAACCTGATCAAAAAAAAATAGATACAATGAAAAGAACAAGAGAAGCACTGCAAGCAGGTATTGATGTGACAAAACCTGGAAATACTGCAGACGACGTAGCCCAAGCATTTTGGAAAGTTTTGGATAAATATGGAATAGAAAAAAAATCTAGAACAGGTTATTCAATAGGAATAGGCTATCCACCAGATTGGGGCGAGCATACACTTAACATTCAAAAAGGAGACAAAACTGTTTTACAAAAAAATGTTTGTTTTCATATGATTGCAGTAATGCAGTTTGGAGAATGGGGTGTTGAAAGTAGTGAGTCAATTAGAGTTTCAGAAAATGGAGCTGAGAATTTTTATAAATTTTCTGGTGAGTTACATATCAAAGGGTAATGAAAAAAATTTTAGGGATCGTGTTTCTAGTTTTTTTGTTAATTACAAACGCTCATTCAGATAATATTAAAGATTTTAAGATTGAAAATATAAGTATTGGAAACAGTGCTTTGGATTTTTTTAATGAGACTGAACTAGAGAATGGCGAACTTGATTGGCATAATTATAGTTATAAAGAGTATTCAACTTCACTTTTATCGGGTAAAGGAATTTATGATTGGTTTAAAATTAGTTATAAAAGTGATGATGATAATTTTATAATCGAAGGAATAGTTGGAATAGTTGTAAAAAAAAAATATGAAGATATTCAGTGTAACAATGAGCTAGATGCTGCTGCATTAAATATATTGGAATTATATAAAAATATTAAGCAAAGAAAAAAAAAATCATATAAAGTTGCTTACAATCCAAGAAAAATTTTCCAAGAACCAAGTCAATCGGGAAAAAGTATAGCAACTAGTATTTCTTTTGATTTTAAAGATGGAGGAAAAATAATTTTGTCATGTTACGATATGGATAAAGCAACAAATCAAATTGATTCACCAATAAGAGATATTAATCAATTTGATACATTCAGAATTGATATTAGAAGCAAAATTCTTCTAAATTATTTAGAAAAAGTTTGAGAAAAATTATGAAAAAGTTAGTACAATTCATTATTTTAAGCTTGCTAGTCTTTAGCAATGTTGGCGCTGAAAAAAAAGATAATGAATTAAACAAACTATTTAAACTTCTTAAAAATAGTGAAAATACAAAGGCTATAGAAATAGAAAATAAAATATGGAAAATTTGGTCAACACATCCATCTGAAGATAGACGAGGTTATAGATTAACAGAATTGTTGGCTCAAGGCTCACTATTAATTAATCAAAGAAAATTAAATAAAGCCTATGGGCTTTTTTCTCAGATAATTTTAGAGGATCCTAAATGGGCTGAAGCTTGGAATAAACGTGCAACTGTTCTTTATATGATGGGCAACTATGAGCAGTCTCAAAACGATATAAACGAAGTACTTAAGATAGAAAAAAGACACTTCGGAGCATTATCCGGGCAGGGTTTGGTTCAAATTGAATTAAAAAATTATGATAAAGCTATTGAAAGTTATAAAGAAGTACAAAAATTATATCCATCTATGGAAGCACCGAAGGTAATGATTCCACGTATAAAAAAATTAATTAAAGAACAATCAATATAAAAAATATAGTAAAAACAACTATAAGAAGTAATTATTAATTAATCCTTGAATTAATCTTTATCTAATGTTTTAAATGCGCATGTCTCAAAAAGATAGTTTCGTAAAATTCGAGAAGGTAGATAAAAGTTACGATGGTGAAATATTAGTCGTTAAAGATTTAAATCTTGATGTTCCAAAAGGTGAGTTTTTAACTATGTTAGGACCTTCTGGGTCAGGTAAGACTACAGTATTAATGATGTTAGCTGGATTTGAAACTCCAACAAGCGGAGAAATTTATTTAGATGGAAATCCAATAAGTAGTATTCCTCCAAATAAAAGAGGGATAGGCATGGTCTTTCAAAATTATGCTTTATTTCCTCATATGACTGTAAAAGAAAATTTAGCATTTCCACTTGAAGTTAGAAAGATGCAAAAATCTGAAATCGATGAAAAAGTTGGAAACGCACTTGCAATGGTTGAATTACAAGATTTTGGAAATCGAATGCCTTTACAATTATCTGGAGGACAACAACAACGTGTCGCATTAGCAAGATCTTTGGTGTTTGAACCGAGATTAGTTTTAATGGATGAGCCACTTGGAGCGCTTGATAAAAATTTAAGAGAGCAAATGCAGTATGAAATTAAACATATTCATGAAAAAATTGGAATAACAGTAGTTTATGTAACTCATGATCAAAGTGAAGCATTAACGATGTCAAATCGAATTGCAGTATTTAATGATGGAAAGATACAACAAATTTCTTCACCAGATGTTTTATATGAAAAACCAAATAGCTCTTTTGTTGCCCAATTTATTGGTGAGAACAATCAGCTAAAAGGAAAAGTGAAATCAATTAATGGAGAAAATTGTATTGTTACCACTGAATCAGGAGATGATATCCATGCTTTAAAAATAAATGTGAACAATAACGGCGATGGTTCTTTAGTTTCATTAAGACCCGAAAGAGTTGCTATTAACTCATCTGAGAATTTTGAAAATAATTTTGACGCAAAGGTAAAAGAATTAATTTATTTAGGAGACCACATAAGATCTCGAGTAGAAGTTTGTGGAAATGATCAATTTATAGTTAAAATTCCAAATTCTTATAAAGAAGAAAATTTAAAAGAAGGTTCGACAGTCAAACTGTCATGGAAAGCGTCAGATTCTAGGGCTCTAGACCTTAATTAAGCTAATAAATTTAGGAAAAATATATCAAAAAACGTTTTGCAGTCTTTAAGTAATTATGTTTTACTTTCGCCTTTAAAACTTAAATTAAATTTAATTTAAAGGGGAAAATAAATGAGAAAAGCAATCAAAGCAGCTTTTTTTGGTTTAATCTCAATGGCGTTTGTTGGATCTGCAATAGCAGATATAACTTTCGTTTCTTGGGGTGGTGCTTACACAGCCAGCCAACAAAAAGCTTACATAGACACTTATAGCAAAGGTTCTTCGATTACTGTTGAAAACTACAATGGTGGTCTTGGAGAAATCAAAGCACAAGTGGAAGCAGGAAATGTAACTTGGGATGTAGTAGACGTACTTCCAGACCAAGCGATCACAGGATGCGATGAAGGTTTATTTGTTAAAGTAGACCAAAGTGAGTTTATCAATGATATGGTAGTACCACCAGTTTCTGACTGTGTTGTTCCACAAATCTTTTGGGCTTACACTGCATTTTATGACAAAGCAGCGTTCCCAGGGAAAAAACCAAAAAACATTAAAGATTTCTTTGATGTTAAAAAGTTTCCTGGAAAAAGAGGAATACATACTTGGGCAAACGCTTTAATCGAAATGGCACTAGTTGCTGATGGTGTTAAAGCAAGCAAAGTATACGAGGTAATGAGTACTCCTGAAGGAATAGACAGAGCATTTGCAAAACTAGATACAATTAAAGATCATGTTGTATTTTGGTCAGCAGGTTCTAAGCCACTTGAGCTAGTATCAAGCGGTGAAGTTGTTATGGCATTAGCTTACAACGGTAGAATTGGTGCTGCTATCCTTTCAGAAGGTAAAAACTTCGAATACATTTGGGACGCTACAGTTCTTGAACAAGAATATCTTGTAGCTATCAAAGGTGGAAATGAAGCTGAAGCTCTTGAGTTCATGGCGCATGCTTCAACAGCAGAGTCAAATGCTGAACAAGCTAAATACATTCCATACGGTCCTATGAGAAAATCTAGTATTGATATTATCAAAAAAGGTGAACCTTGGTTCATAAAAGAAGGTGGTAATATTGATATCTTACCTCACATGCCAACTACTCCAAAAGTTCTAAAAAGAGCTGTAATAGGAGACCCAGTTTGGTGGGCTGATAATGGTGCAGAAGTTCACGAAAGATTTGGTGCTTGGAAAGGTAGCTAATAATTCGTAGTATAATTTAAAAAAGGCGAGATTTTTATCTCGCCTTTTTTTTTATTGTATAATAATTTTATTGTATAAAATAACTTTATGAATCAAACCCAGACATCAACAGGTCCAATATTAACAACCGATGGAATTCCATTAAAAGTAAGTCTTAAGAAAGCGGAACGTATAAATAAAATAAGAGCATTTTTATTAGTACTTCCACTTTTGGCATTTATTTTAATTACATTCTTAGTTCCAATCGGCGATATGTTAGCTCGAAGTGTTGATGACAGACAAATTAATACAGTTTTCCCAAAAACTTTTGAGGTTTATAAAAAATGGGACAGACAAGGCCTTCCTTCAGAAGAAGTATACAAAACAATGTTTTTTGAATTAAAAAATAGTGAAGGCTATGCAGTTGGTAAAGCAAGTACTAGAATGAATTATTCTAAATCTGGTTGGAAAAGTTTATTAAAGAAATCTAAAAGAAAATTTAAAAAAATTGAAGAAGGTCCTTTCAAAGAGCAAATGATTGCTATTGATAAAAAATGGGCAGACCCTGAATATTGGCTAGCTCTTGGACAAATGGTAGATCCTACGACAATGGGATATTATTTAAACGCTGTTGATTTAAAATATGATTCAAGCAAAAACATAGTTCAACAAAAAGAAAATAGACGTATTTACAACAAAACATGGATTAAGACTTTTAAGGTAAGTCTTTTAGTTACATTGTTTTGCTTACTTTTGGGATATCCAATTTCATATTTGCTTGCAACATTGCCTATGAAATATAGCAATCTTTTAATGATATGTGTCTTACTACCTTTTTGGACTTCTTTGCTAGTTCGAACTGTTGCTTGGATGGTCATGTTACAACAAAAAGGTGTTCTGAATAACCTATTGGTTATGTCAAATTTGCTCGCTGATGAGAACCGCTTCCAACTGATGTATAATCAAACAGCAGTTGTAATAGTAATGACACAAATTCTACTACCTTTTATGGTTTTACCTTTGTATAGCGTAATGAAAACTATTTCACCAACGTATATGAGAGCAGCTTTAAATCTTGGAGCTTCTCCTATGCATGCATTTTATAAAATTTATATGCCAAATTCAATTCCAGGAGTTAGCGCAGGGTGTTTGCTTGTATTTATAATTGCCATTGGATACTACATTACACCTGAACTTGTAGGTGGTAAGGATGGACAAATGGTAGGAAATTGGATTGCTTATCATTTAAAAACAACATTGAATTGGGGACTTTGTGCTTCGTTGGGAGCTATACTTTTAGCAATGATGACTGTTTTGTATTGGGCTTATAATAAAATAGTAGGAATAGAAAATATTAAATTAGGATAATTATGGCTTTACCCGCATATGCAACAACTGGACAAAAAGTAGGATACTATTCTTTTTTAACCTATTGTGGTCTTGTTTTTTTCTTTTTAATTGCTCCAATTTTTATAATTCTTCCACTCTCTTTTAGTGCATCACCATTCTTTGAGTTTACTAGAGAATTTATGAATTTTGAGCCAGAAGCTTGGTCTCTTAGATGGTACAGGCAGATGGTTGGTATTAGTAGCATAGGAGATACAACAGTTGTTACTGATAAATGGATGTTGGGAACTAGAAATAGTTTTTTTGTTGGAATTGTTGCTACACTTCTTGCAACTGCTTTAGGTACAGTTGCTGCGTTAGGATTAAGCAGACCACATATGCCATTTAAAGCTGTTCTTATGGCAATTTTAATTTCGCCAATGATTGTACCGCTAATCATTACTGCAGCAGGAATGTTTTTCTTTTATTCGAAAATTGGGTTAACTCATACATATCTAGGATTAATTTTAGCACACACCGCTCTTGGAACACCGTTTGTTGTAATCACAGTTACTGCTACTTTAACTGGTTTTGATACCAATTTAATACGAGCATCACAAAGTTTAGGAGCAGATACAATGAGAACTTTTTTTAAAGTTATTATGCCCCTAATTCTTCCTGGTGTAATCTCAGGTGGATTATTTGCGTTTATTACTTCTTTTGATGAAGTTGTAATTGTTATGTTCATTGGTAGCGTTGAACAAATTACCATACCAAAACAAATGTGGGCTGGGCTGCGTCAAGAAACCAGCCCTGTTATTTTATGTATGGCAACATGCTTAGTAGCATTATCAATAGCCCTATTAACAACTGTTGAGATGCTAAGAAGAAGATCTGAAAGATTAAGAGGAATCAAACAAAGATAAATTTTATCATTTCAAGACAGACTATTATAAGTTAAAAACCATTTCATTTATGGAAATAAAAAAAGTTGTAATTATAGGATCAGGGACAATGGGAAGCGGTATTGCAGCTCATTTATGCAACGCAAATATTCCTGTGACATTGCTTGATTTAAAAACAGAAATTTCAGAGAAAGCTAGGGAAAAAATACACAAATCTAGACCTCCATTGTTAATAGATAAGTCAAAAATAAATAATATTAATGTTGGGAATATAAATGATGATTTTGATGTAGTGAAAGATGCTGATTGGGTAGTAGAGGCAGTTGTTGAAAGAATTGATATCAAACATAATATTTATGAAAAAATTTTTAAATCAAGAAAAACAGGTGCAATTGTTTCATCCAACACTTCATCAATACCTATAAAAATTTTATCTGAAAAATTAACAAATCAAGAAAAAAAAGATTTTTGTATTACACACTTCTTTAATCCAGTTCGTTATATGGGATTATTAGAAATTGTAAAAAATGAAAATAATGACCTTGATAAAATTAATTCTTTAAAAAAATTTTGTGAACAAGAACTAGGAAAAGGTGCAATAGTTTGTAATGATACTCCAGGTTTTTTAGGAAATAGAGTAGGAGTTTTTGCAATGCAGATAGCAATGACAGAAGCTTTTAAAAGGAAATTATCAATTGAGGAGGCGGATGCAGTATTTGGTCGACCTATGGGAATACCAAAAACAGGAGTATTTGGTCTGTATGATTTGATCGGTATAGATTTAATGGCTGATGTTTTAAAAAGTTTTATAAAAGAACTTTCAGAAAATGATCCTTTTCAATTAGTTGCTAAAGAAATCCCATTAATTTCAAAATTAATTCAAACAGGTTATACAGGAAGAAAAGGCAAAGGTGGTTTCTATAGAATGAATAAGCAAAACAATCAAAAAATATTAGAAGCGATTAATCTTGAAACAGGCGAGTATTCCGCTTCAAAAAAAATTGATCTTGGCATTGATACTGTAAATCTAAACTTATTAATTAATAGAAAAGATAAGTATGGAGAGTACGCATGGTCAGTGATTTCACAAATAATAAAATATGCATCATCATTAGTTCCCGGTATCACAGATAAATTTAATGATATTGATGAAGCTATGCGTCTTGGTTTTAATTGGGCTATGGGTCCATTTGAAATGTTAAAATCAATTGGAGTTAAAAATTTCTTTAATCGTATTGATAGTTTTGAGAATAATAAATTCTTAGAAAATTTATCAAAATCAAAAGATGAAAATTTTTATGGTGAAAGACAACAGTATACAAATATTGAAACTTTAGGAAAAATTAAACCGAAAGCAATTAAAGTTGATAAAAATAAATCTGCTGAAATTTATAGATTTAAAGACTTCAATATTGTTGAGTTTACTACAAAAGCTTGTGCTTTAGACTACGATTCTATGGATGCATTAAAAAATGCAACTGATAAACCTTTAATAATTATAAATGAAAGCATGCAATTTTCCGCAGGTGTAAATTTAACTTATACTATGAATTTTGCAGACAAAGGTGATTTTAAATCTATAGAAAAATTTATTAAATATTTTCAAGAAACCTGTAAGCATTTAAAATATTCAGATCATCCTGTTATTTCAGCTCCATCTGGTTTGGTTTTAGGAGGAGGAGAAGAGGTAGCCATCCAATCAAATTTTGTAGTATCGCATACAAATATTGTAATGGGTTTAGTTGAAGCGGGAGTGGGTCTCGTGCCAGCTGGCGGAGGATGTAAAGAAGTTTTATGGAGATGGTCTCAAACACCAGAAGCTAAAAAAGATCCTGATTTTGCTCCTTTAAAAGTATTTAATATTATTGGTTATGGAACTACAGCTACCTCAACAGTTGAAGCTGAACCACTAAAATTTTTAAGACCAGAAGATAAAAAAGTTATGAATAGAAACAGTTTGTTTGAAGTTTCAAAAAAAATAATATTAGAAAATAAAGATTTTACACCTCCAAAAGAATGTTCGTTTAATTTATCTGGAAAACCTCTTAAGGAAAAAATGATAAAAGTTTTAGAGAAATTATATAACGATAAGATTATATTAGATCATGGTATGAAGGTTGGTTCAGAATTAGCAAATGTTTTAAGTGGAGGAGATACAACAATAAACAAAACTCTTTCAGAAGACGAATTATACAAATTAGAATTAGATTCTTTTATGAGACTAATAGAAACAAAAGAAACTCAAGAAAGAATTAAACATACTTTAAATACAGGTAAACTTTTAGTAAATTAGAATGACTAACTTGTCTGATCAACAGATAAAATTCTATAATGAGAAAGGCTATATTGCTCCAATCGACGTACTTTCAATTCAAGAAGCTAATGAAATTAGAGAAGAAATAGAAACTATTGAAAAAAAATGGCCAAATGCTCTTGAGGGGCTAGGACGTAATTATGTCCATATGATCTCTCCTGTTTTAAACAATGTGTGTCTTAATAATAAAGTTTTAGATGCTGTCGAAAGTATTATTGGTAAAAATATTCTTATTTGTGGAACAACACTTTTTATTAAAAATGCTAATGAAAAAGGTTTTGTAAGTTTTCATCAGGATGCAAAATATATAGGTCTTGAACCCCACAACTGGGTGACAGCCTGGATAGCAGTAACTAATTCGAATGAAGAAAATGGATGTATGCGAATGTGGCCCGGATCTCATAAGGAAGATTTAAAAAATCACGAACAAAAATTTGATGAAGATAATTTACTTACCAGAGGACAAACAATTGAAAATGTACCAATAGAAGAAACAGATCCTGTAGTTTTAAAAGCAGGTCAAATGTCATTACACCACCCAACTGTAGTTCATGGCTCAGGTTTAAATAGAAGCAATGATAGAAGAATAGGATTTGTAGTTCAAAGCTATATAGGAAGTAATGTAGACCAAGTACTTGGAAAAATATATGTTCAAAAAGCAAGAGGAGAAGATACTCACAAATTTCACGAATATTCAAATATTCCCAAAGGTCTTATGACTAAAGAGGATATAAAATCATGGAATAAGGCAAAGGACGAATTATCAAAAATATTTTATAGTGGGGCAACCAAAAAAGGAAAGTATTAATATTATGAATTGCTCAGTTTCATTTATTTATTATTGTCCAGTTAAAACTTTGTCATCTCAAAGCATTGAAAGTTGTAATGTGAAAAAAGAATTAGGAATGCTTAATGATAGGATATTTGCATTTTCTAGAGGAGTTGATTTAGAAAAAGCAAAATCTATGGAAATAAATCCCAATGATAGAAAATTAAATAATTTATTAACTTTAAAAAATTCTCCTGTATTAAATAAATATAATTTTATCTATGAACAAGGCAAACTTTCTTTAAATCTTAAAGGAAAGGAAATAATTTCAATATCACCAGATATTAACGAAGAAAGAATTAAACTTTCAGAAAAATTAATTGAATTAGAAAGTTCTTTAGCAAAACCTATTTTTCTTTTAAAAAATACTGAATTTCCATTTTTTGATACTTCTCATTCCAATAATATTTTTAATTCAATATCATTAATAAACTTAAATACTGTTAGAGATTTTGAAAAAAAAATTAATGAAAAAGTTGAGTTTGAAAGATTCAGAGGTAATTTTTACTTTGAAGGGTTAGAAGCAGGTGAAGAAAGAAATTGGATAGGCAAAGTTATAAAAATTAATAATATTTCTTTTAAAGTAGAAAAAAATATTCCAAGATGTGTAGCTATAAATTTAAAACCAAAAACTGATGATAATTCATTAAATTTACTTCAATCTCTAAAAAAAACTTATAATCATTTTGATATGGGAATTTATTTAAGCGTCTTAGAAGATGGAAAAATAAATGTTGGTGATAAAATTCAAGTATCCCAATAATTTTTTTATTTTCCTTTAGTCAACCTCTGATTGAAAAAATAATTTTGTGTATACAAATATCCATTTTTCTAGTTAAATTATTTAAAATAAATTTAATGAGAGGGAAATAAACTATGAGTAGATTATTTAAAACTTTTACTGTTCTTTTTGTTATTCTTTTTAGTGTTTCTTCAGTGAGTGCTGCAACACTAACTCAAAGATTAGCAGATGGACATAAATTAAGACTAGGATTTGGTACAGCTGTGCCGTGGGCGTACGCTGGAGACAATGGTGAAGCACTAGGGTTCGTTAATATGATCGCTTTAACAGTGCTAGAAGAAATGGGAATTACAGAGCATGAAACTAAGGTTTTCGAATGGTCTGGATTAATTCCTGGTATTAATGCCAATAGATCAGACATGATAACTGGTGGTATGTATATTTTAAAAAGTAGATGTGCAAACATCAATTTTTCTGATCCTATAGGAGTTTTTGGTGACGCAATGCTAGTACCTAAAGGTAATCCTAAAAATATTAATAACTATCAAGATGTTATTGATACGGGTGCTACACTAGTAACAGGTGCTGGTTTCAATACTGTTGAAGCAGCTAAAAAATTTGGTGTTCCAGATAGCCAAATGTTATTAGTTGAAGGTGAAGTTGGAATATTAGCTGCAATGAAAGCAGGAAGAGCTGATGCTGCTGTACAAACTTTCTTTGGTGCAAAAGAGCATGAAGAAAAAACAGGTGGTGCATTTGAAGTTACAGATCCTAAATTAATGCCTAAAGAAACTGTAAACGTAGTAGGTATTGGTTTTAGAAAAAGTGACGAAGAGTTTAGACAAGCTTTCAACGCTGCTTTAGCTAAAGTTATGGCTAATCCAGGTAAAATGTTAGAGAGAGCTGGTAAGTATGGGTATGATAAAGCTCAATTACCTCCTCCTGATATGACTACTGAGTGGGCTTGCTCAACTAAATAGTATAAAAATACATTTATTTAATCAGGCGGCCAAAAAAAGGTCGCCTGATTTTTTTTAATTTAATTAAAGGTTTTTAGTGAGTTATTTTGCATTTTTAACCGAACATGGACCTACACTCTTGTTAGGTACAGTTACTACAATTAAAGTTTTAGTTTGTTCAGCTATTCTTTATGTAATTATATCGATGATATTTGGTTTAATGCGTTTATCCAAAAATCCTGCAATACAAGGAATAGCAACTGTATATATTGAATTTTTTAGAGGAACATCTTTGTTGGTTCAATTATTTTGGGTTTATTATGTATTACCTTTTTTTGGTCTTTCCTTGGAAGCCTTTGTTGCAGGCGTAGTTGCTTTAGGAATGAATTTTGGAGCATATGGTGCAGAGATAGTAAGAGCAGGAATACTTGCAGTACCGAAAGGTCAATGGGAAGCAGCACATGCACTTAATTTTAGCCCCACAAAAAGAATTAAAAGAATTATTATTCCACAAATATTTCCAATTATTTTGCCACCTGCTGCAAACTTAACAGTGGAACTTTTAAAAGCTACTGCTCTCGTAGCTCTTGTTACAGTTGTTGATTTAACTTTTGAAGCAAAACAAATTAATTCTATTACTTGGCTTTCTGCACAATGTTTTGGTACCGCTTTATTAATTTATTATATTATGGCAAGATTTGCACTTGTTCCTTTTTTAAGATGGTTAGAAGTAGTAGCAGCAAGAAAGGTTGGAAGGTAAAAGGTATAAAATATGGAAATGGGATTTAGATGGGATTTTGCTTATGAAATTTTACCACAAATGTTATGGGCAACTTTAAATACTATAATCGCTGCAGGTGTGGGTTATGCAATAGCTTTAGTTGTTGGATTATTTTTTTTACTTGGCCAAAGAACTCCTTCTAAGATTGTAAATGTAATTAACAGAGAAATAGTAGAGTTTATCCGTTCAACACCACTTTTAATACAATTATTTTTTGTTTACTTTGTACTACCTCAATTTGGCATAAAATTATCGGCATGGCTATGTGGAATGATTACTATTGGTTTACATTTTGGAACTTATCTATCAGAAGTTTATCGTGGCGCATTAGAAGGAGTTTCTAAAACACAGTGGGAGGCATGTAGAGCATTAAATTTCTCAACAGTTTATACTTATAGAAGAATTGTTTTGCCTCAAGCGTTCCCTATTGCAATACCAGGAATGGGTAATTATTTAGTTGGAATTTTCAAAGACACTCCACTTTTATCAACAATTGGTGTTGCAGAGTTATTTCACGCAGCAACAGCTGTAGGTGGCTATAATTATAGATATTTGGAACCTTACACAATGGTTGGTATAATATTTTTAACACTTTCTATCCCAGCAGCTATGTGGGTTAGAAACTTAGAAAAAAGAGTTAATGTAGCTCAAGGAAAAGTAAAACAATAATGGATAAAAATTCTCAAGAAATAATAGTAAAGTTTGATGAAGTTACTAAACAGTATGGAGATCTTGTAGTTTTAGATAAGCTAAATTTAAATATTAAAAAGAATGAAATGGTCTCAATCATTGGTCCATCAGGCTCAGGAAAAACAACTGTACTAAGAGTATTAATGACTTTAGAAAAAATTAATGGCGGAGTTATTCATTTGGATGGTGAACCACTTACCCATATGGATACAAATGGCAAGCTGATCGAAGCAAATGAAAAATATTTGAGAGATAGGCGTTCAAAAATTGGAATGGTATTTCAACAATTCAATTTATTTCCTCATATGACAGCACTTCAAAATTGTATTGAAGCACCAGTTGAAGTTTTAGGTATGAAGAAAGAAGAAGCAGAAGAAAGAGCCCTTGAACTTTTAGAATTAGTTGGATTAACAGATAAAAAAGACCAACATCCTTCAAGACTTTCAGGAGGCCAACAACAACGAGTTGCAATAGCAAGAGCTTTAGCAATGAGACCAAAAGTAATGTTGCTAGATGAAATAACTTCAGCTTTAGATCCAGAAGTGGTTGGAGAAGTTTTAAATGTAATTAGATCTTTAAATAAAGAACATAGTTTGACTATGATTATGGTTACACACCAAATGGGATTTGCTAGAGAAATTTCAGATAGAGTATGTTTTTTTAATGAGGGAAAAATCTTTGAACAAGGACCACCAGAACAATTGTTTGGTGATCCAAAAAACGAAAGAACAAAACAATTTCTTCATGCAGTGCTTGATGCAAATTAAAAACTATGTATAAATTTTAAATAAATATAATTTGAAAAAAAATAAAAAAACAATACAACCAGTTAGTGGAACAAAAGTTCCTAGATTTGCAGGACCTTCAACTTTTGCAAGATTACCAGAATTAAGAGATGTAGAAAAATGTGATATAGCAATAGTGGGAATACCATTTGATGCTGGAACCAGCTATAGGCCTGGTGCAAGATTTGGTCCACAAAGTATAAGACAAGCCTCAAGACATTTAAGAACCAATTATCACCCAAACTATGACAGCGAACCTTTTGTTGAACAGCAAGTTGCTGATGCTGGAGATATAACTTGCAATCCATTTAATATTAATGAAGCAATTAAGCAAATTGAAACTGGAGCAACAGATTTATTAAACAAAGTAAGTGGGATAATTAGTATGGGTGGAGATCATACAATTGCATTTCCACTTCTAAAAGCAATAAATAAAATAAATAAAGGCCCAGTAGCATTAGTCCATTTTGATGCGCATTTAGATACGTGGGATACTTATTTTGGAGCACCGTATACACATGGAACTCCATTTAGAAGAGCAAGGGAGGAAAATTTATTTTTAGATGACGCTTCCATGCATGTAGGTATAAGAGGTCCACTTTATAGCAGAAATGACTTAAAAAATGATGCAAGTTTTGGATTTAAAATAATTCATTGTGATGAATTTCAATCTCAAGGGACAGATAAAATTGCTAAAAGAATAAAAGATAGGGTAGGAGATAATCCATTATATTTATCTATAGATATAGATGTTTTAGATCCAGCTTTTGCTCCTGGAACTGGTACACCAGAGATAGCAGGCATGACTACAAGAGAAATGGTTAATGTTTTAAGAGGACTTGCAGGAATGAATTTGATATCAGCTGATGTTGTAGAAGTATCTCCTGCATATGATCATGCTGAAGTAACATCATTGGCAGCTGCGACTATTATTTATGAATTAACAAATTTATTTGCAAAAAAAAAACTATAGGCTAAATTTCACAAATGTTAGATAGAAAAAATTTTTATATCGATGGAAAATGGGTTTCTCCAATAGAATCAAGAAATTATAAAGTAATTGATCCTTCAAATGAAGAAATTTGTGCCGAAATATCTCTTGGAGGAAAAAAAGATATAGATAATGCAGTTAGAGCCGCAAAAAAGGCATTTGAAAGTTGGGCTTTCTCAAAAAAAGAAGAAAGATTAGATTTATTAGAAAAATTATATGTAGTTTATAAAAAACGTTGGGCAGAAATGGCAAAACTCATATCACTTGAAATGGGAGCGCCTATGAAATTTTCAACAGAAATGCAAGCTGCAACAGGAGCCAGTCATATAAAATCTTTTAAAAATATTTTAAAAGATTTTAAATTTGAAAAAGATTTAGGAGAAGAAAAAAATAATCAAAAATTGTTATATGAGCCAAAAGGGGTGTGTGCTTTAATTACTCCATGGAATTGGCCAATTAATCAAGTTAATTTAAAAGTAATCCCAGCACTTGCATCAGCTTGTACTGTAGTATTAAAACCTTCTGAGATAGCACCACTATCATCCATGTTACTTGCGGAAATGATTGATGAGGTAAAATTTCCTTCTGGAGTTTTTAATTTAGTTAATGGAGATGGAGAAACAACTGGAGATGCATTAACAAGTCATCCTGATGTAAATATGATATCATTTACTGGTTCTACTAGGGCTGGTGCATTAATTTCTCAAAATGCCGCTAAAGATTTTAAAAGAATTAGTTTAGAACTTGGAGGAAAGGGCGCAAATATAATTTTTAAAGATGCTGACTCAGAAGCTGTGGCAAGAGGAGTTCTAAGATGTTTTAGAAACTCAGGTCAATCATGTAATGCACCGACAAGAATGCTTGTTGAAAAATCAATTTACAATGAAACTGTAGAAAAAGTAAAAGAATTAGCAAATAATACTAAAGTAGATGTACCGGAGAAAGATGGTGACCATATTGGACCAGTAGTTTCAGAAGTACAATATAATAAAATTCAAAATTTAATTCAAAAAGGAATAGACGAAGGTGCAAAGTTAATTGCCGGTGGAACAGGAAAACCCAAAGGTTTTGAAAAGGGATATTATGTAAAGCCAACAGTTTTTGCTGATGTTAATAATCAAATGGAAATTGCAAGAACTGAAATTTTTGGTCCTGTATTATCTATAATTCCTTTTGAAAATGAAGAAGAGGCTATTTCAATAGCTAACGATACTCCATATGGACTTACAAATTATATTCAAACTCAAGATAAAGAAAAAGTTAAAAGAGTTGCAAGAAAACTTAGATCAGGAATGGTAGATGTAAATGGAGTTGGTATAGCCGTTGCTTCACCCTTTGGTGGTTATAAGCATTCTGGAATTGGAAGAGAAGCTGGAACAGAAGGCCTGATAGAGTTTTTGGAAGTAAAAACAGTCGGTGGCTGGAACTAAATTTTAAATTCAACTTAATCGATCAAATTGGGTTTTATAAATCATAGAATTGGCGGTTTTTAACTTACACGTAATAAACGCTTGAAATTAGTCTCATAAAATTTACCGTTATCTAAGTAGAAAACATGGAAGGAGGAAGATATGAGTAGATCTTCTAAATTATATAATAAGGATTTAGCTCCAACACCAAGTTCAGAGAAAAAATGGGGATGGTTCGAAATCTTTAACGTATGGGCTAACGATGTTCAAAGTTTATTTGGATATACTTTGGCGGCTTCATTATTTATTGCTTCAGGTTTAAATGGCTGGGCAGTATTTCTTGCGTTAATACTTGCAGGATTTTTTATAATGTGGCTTGTTAACCTATCAGGAAAACCAAGTGTTAAGCATGGTATTCCTTATCCTGTATTTGCTCGGGTAAGTATGGGAGTTTTTGGTGCCAATTTTCCAGCAATGGCAAGGGGTCTTGTTGCTATGTTCTGGTATGGTGCTCAAACTTATGCAGCTTCAACAGCAGTCGCACTTTTAATTACAGGTTTAACAGGAATACAAGGCGAACCAGTATTACTTGGAATGACAGGAGTAATGTGGATATCATTTATTTTTGTTTCACTTTTTCAAGTTTATCTGTTTTGGCAGGGAATTGATCTTGTTAGAAGATTTTTAAACTTTGCTGGACCAGCAGTTTATATTGTGATGATTGTTTTAATGATAGCTATATGGGCTAAAGCTGGTGGTGGATTATTATCAGAAGTTGGAGAAATATTTTCAGGTGGTGAACGTTCAGGTGGATTTGAAGGCTTAGGTTCATTTGGAGCTTTCTTGGCTGTATTCTCAATTATGGTAGGATATTTCGCTGCAGTAGTTATTAACTTTGGTGACTTTGCTAGATTTGTTAAAAATGAAGATGAAATGAAAAAAGGTAACCTATGGGGTTTAGTAGGTAACGTAGTTTTCTTTTCTTTCATAACTTTAATGATAACTGGTGGTACAATTGCAATATTTGGAGAGTACATTGCTCAACCAACAGAAATGGTAGCAAAAGTAGATAACTTACTTTTAACATTAATTGCAGCTTTTGCATTCTTTGCAGCTACAGTTGGTATAAATATGGTAGCTAATTTTATACCTCCAGCGTATGACCTTGCAAACTTAATGCCAGATAAAATAAATTTTAGAACAGGTGGTTTAATCACTGCTATTTTTGGATTTGTTATTGGAGGTATGTGGGTTGCTGTTATAACTCAAATGGGAATGTTTCCATTTGTGAATACGTTAGGAGCAATTTTAGCACCAGTATTTGGAATAATGATTGTTGATTATTATGTAATCAAAAATCAAAAACTTGATGTAGATGATTTATTTTCTGATAAAGCAAGTGGAAAATATCATTACAACGGTGGATTCAATGGAAAAGCAATGTTAGCTTGGGTAATCTCTGGTTACGTTGCAGTTGGATCTGTTTGGCCAAATATATTATTTGCAGGTTTAGATGATTTCTTCGCTAACTTAGGTGGAGGAGGAGGATATGCATGGATGATTGGAGCAGCTTTAGGTGCTATCATTCATATGGCAATATCTGGAAGAGGCAAATAAACAGTTTAAATTTAAAAGCTCGCCGAGTGTTGTGCACGGCGGGCTTTAATATTTCAAAGTAATATTTTCTTTATCTAAATTTTCAATAACTAAATTATCTCCAGATCCTTTTCTATCAACCACTAGAAAATTCATATCTTCAGTAGATATTAATGGGAAATGCCAAGTTCCAGGATTGTAATTTACTCCTATACCAGGTGGGATAATAAAAGCTTCAATTTTATTTAAATCTAACTTCTCTTCTTTAGGAGCTACAAATACTAAAAAAGTAGTTTCTTTCATTGGTATGAATGCTTGACTTCCTAAAGGATGTTTTTCCATCATATTAATTTTCATTGGGAAGTTTCTTTTTAAAGCAGAAAAAATGCTAATTGTAGTTTCACCATTATCACTGGAAGTATTTAAATTAGCTATACCATCATATCTTTTTGCATATCCATTGTTTATTTCTAAAGGCTTTATATCTTTAGTTGAAATCATATCTCCATATTTAGCAAAGTTTTCTTTTGTAATTGGAATAGGTGTTATTATTTTTTCAGTCATTCAGCTTTTCCAAAGGCTCTTATTCTAGAAATTCCACCATCAGGGAAAATATTAATTCTAATATAATTTATTTTTTTATTTTTCATTATTTTATTATTAAAGTTATGTTTTTTATGTGCATAGAGTTTAATTTTGTTAAGAAGATAGGCCCATCTTTTTGATTTATTAACAATGTTTTTTTCTGAAATTTTATTAGGAATATAAGCTGCTTGCACTGAACATTTGTCTGGATAATTTCCTTTAAAATGATGAGTATCTAATTGAATTTTATTAATTTTACCTGGTGATGAACATTTTACTATTATCCAGTCGAAATTCTTTCCTCTGCTTCTTCTAGTTTCCCATCCATCACCCATATTTCTACCAACACCAGGAGCAAGTATATTTTCTGCTCTTCCAAAATGTTCATTATTGCAAGCGATTGGTACTGCTCCATTTACGACAGATGTCAAATTTTGAATTTTATTATTAATTTTTTTTTTAGTTTTCATAGAACCGTAAACTCTTAATCTTGCAACTCCTCCATCAGGAAAAATATTTAACTTTATATGAGTAAAGTAATTTTTATTTTTTACTTTAAAAAAATGATGACTATTTGCTTTAGTTCTACTTTTTTTAATAATATTTATCCATTTAGTTTTTTTATCTGGTATTTTTTTTTTACTAATACAAGCTTGTAATGAAATTTGATCAGGGTGATTTCCAGAAAAGTAAGAAGTATCAACATCTACTTTTTTTATAACACCCGGTTTTCCAAATTTTAAAATTAGATAATCATATCCTTTTGTTCTTTTCCTTCTAGTTTCCCATCCATCCATCCATTTACCGTGTTTATCAAATACCCCTTCTTTAAATACAGGAGGCCAAGGGTTAATTATTCTTTTAGCAGGTGCGAAGAATTCGTCAGTTTTATAAACAATTTTTGAACCCAGTCTTGATTGAGCTAAATCAATTAATCCATTTAAGTAAATAATATTATTTTTTTTCATTTATTTTTTTAGCTTGGATAATTTTTAATCCAGTGTTTTGCAATATCTATTCTTTTGCAAATCCATACATCATTAAACTTTAGAGCATAATCTAAAAATTTTTTAAGTGACTGTACTCTTCCTGGTCTTCCAATTAATCTGCAATGTAATCCAACAGACATCATTTTTGGATTAGTTTTGCCTTCTTCATATAAAGCATCAAAACTATCTTTTAAATATGTATAAAATTGATCTCCACTATTAAAGCCTTGATTTGTGGCAAATCTCATATCATTGTTATCTAAAGTATAAGGAATAATTAATTGTTTTTTATTTTTTTTATATTCCCAATAAGGCAAATCATCACTGTAGGAGTCACTATCATATAAAAATCCACCATCATCAAATACCAAATCTCTAGTGTTTGGACTACATCTTCCTGTGTACCAACCCAAAGGTCTTTTGCCAAAAATTTTTTTTATAGTTTTAATAGCTAATTTCATATCTTTTTTTTCAATACTTTTTTTTACATTTTGATAGTCAATCCATCTCCAGCCATGACAGGCAACTTCATAATTTCCATTCTTTATTGCCTCACATACTTCTGGATTTCTTTCTAACGCCATTGCAACTCCAAAAATTGTTATAGGTATTTTTTTTTCTTGGAATAATTTATGAAGCCTCCAAAATCCTCTTCTTGAACCATATTCGTACATAGACTCCATATTAATATGTCTATCTTTAAATGCTTGGGCTCCTATAATTTCTGACAAAAAAGTTTCAGAATACTTATCTCCATGAAGAATATTATTTTCACCGCCCTCTTCATAGTTAAGAACTATTTGTAAAGCAAGTTTTGCATTATTTGGCCAAACTACTTTTGGTTCTTTTGAACCATAGCCTATCATGTTCCTTGGATATTTTTTTGACATTTATTTAATTTTGTATTGATTTATCTTTAACACCATTCAAGAAATTTAAACATTTATTAATTTCTTCTAATTTAATAAATTCATCTATTTTATGTGCTTGCTCTATTGATCCTGGACCACACACAGCAGTGCTTATGCCTATTTCTTGGAATAAACCAGCTTCTGTTCCAAAAGAAACTACTTCTCTTGAATTATCACCTGTTATACTAGAAACAAACTCACATGCTTCAGATTTTTCATCACGATCAAATCCGATTATTTCTCCAATTATTTCTTTTGAAATTTTTGAGTCTGGATAAACTTTTTTCATATCTGGTAAAAGTATTTCATTAACATATTTATCTAGTTCTGCGTTTAAATATAGCGCATCACCTTTAACCACAGGTCTTGTTTCCCATTTAACATGGCACTTGTCAGAGATAACATTGTGTGCGATCCCTCCAAATATTCCTCCAACAGAAAGAGTAGAGTAGGGAGGATCAAATATAGAATCTTTTGGAACTTTTTTTTTTAGTTCTTCTCTTAATTCAATAAGTTTATTAACATATCTAGCAGCATACTCGACTGCGCTAACACCTTTATGGGGTTGAGAACTATGACCAGCCAAACCTTCAAAGTATGTTGTATATTCATAAGCTCCTTTATGAGCATCAATGATTTTCATATTTGTAGGTTCACCCACAATACATATTCCCTTTTTAAATCCTCTTTTTTTTAGTTCTTCAATTAATAATGGAGCTCCTATACATGCCGTCTCTTCATCAAATGTAAATGA
>CACJRJ010000014.1 GCA_902595725.1 uncultured Pelagibacteraceae bacterium | reverse complement strand
TTTTTAATATAAACATCCGATAAAGAATTTTTTTTACTAAAAGAAATAACATTAATATTTTTTTTTATTGCAATTTTTTTAATAAAGTAAAAATAATCATCATCTTGATTAAGTATTAGCTTTCCACCTTCTGTTATATTATCAATGATCTCGGATTTTGCCTTTGCAATTCCTTCAAGGCTATTAAAATTTTTAATATGAGCATATGATATATTGGTAATTATACCAAAATCTGGTTTTATTATTTTTGTCAAATAATCAATTTCACCTGCTTTATCCATTCCAGCTTCAAGAACTGCAAATTTATCATTTTTTTTTACATTAAATAAACTTAATGGAACACCATATTTGTTATTAAAGGAATTATTTGATTTTGTTGTTGGCGCCAATTTATTTAAACAGAATGCTAATAAATCTTTTAAAGACGTTTTTCCTGAGCTACCAGTAATAGAAATAAATTTTGCATTTGAAATTTTTCTTACATCTTTAGATGCATTAATTAAAACTTTGAGTGTATTATTTACTTTAATTTTTTTTAATTTATTTAATTTTCCTGATTTATTTACTATCGCTAAAGAAGCTCCTTTTTTAATTGCTTCATCTGCATAATTATTACCATCATCTTTAGGACCTTTAATTGCAAAAAAAATATCATTTTTTTTAATATTTTTTGAATTTATTGATGCTTTGTTAATTTTCATATCTTTACTTAAAGAACTTAAATTGCATTTTTCATGCAAGATATTTGCTTTCCAATTTTTAAATAATTTTTTATTTTTTGAATTAATTCCTTTTAAAATACATTTTTTATCTGAAAAAAATTTTTTTTTTCCTTTATATTCTTGATAGATTTCGTGACCTTTGCCTGCAACTACCAATATATCTCCAGAGCTTAAACTTTCTATTGCAACTTTTATTGCTTTTTCCCTCGAGGCAATTTCAACTAATTTAGATGTAGATATTTTTTTTTTTATTTGATTTCTTATTTTTTTTGGATTTTCATATCTAGGATTATCATCTGTTAAAAAAATCTTATCACAATAATTATTTGCAATTTTACCCATGATAGATCTTTTATCTTTATCTCTATCTCCCCCGCATCCAAAAACAATCGTTATAGAGCTATGACTGAACTGTTTTTTTATACTTTTCAATGTATGCTTTAATGCATCGGGTGTGTGAGCATAGTCTAGAATTACTTTTGAGTTATTTTTTATATTACCAATATTTTCCAGTCTTCCTTCAACTGCTTTTATTTTGCTAATTAACTTTATTATTTTGCTGAATTTAATTTTACTTTCACTAGCCGCTAAAGCTGCAAACAGAAGGTTTTTAACTTGAATTTTTCCAATTAAGTTTGTGGTAAATGAGTATTTTTTTTTATTAAATTCAATTTCAATTTTTTGAACATTTCCTGAATACTCATGTTTCTTTATTAATAAATTAGAATTTTTTTTTCCAATAGTTAGTGGTTTTATATTTTTCTTTATACAAATTTTTTTAAGTATTTTCGATTGAGAAATATCATTATCATATATTATACTTCCACCTTTTTTTGTAAGTTTATTAAATAGTATTAATTTAGAATTTAAATAGTCTTTATACGTTTTGTGGTAATCTAAGTGATCACGAGATAAATTTGTAAAAATTGTTGTATCAAATCTTAATCCATTCAATCTATATTGTTTTAGACCGTGACTAGATGCTTCTAAAATAGTATTTTTTATTTTTTTTCTTTTTAATAGTGAGAGTGTTTTGTGAATAGTGATAGAATCTAAGGTTGTATTATCCGTTAACTTATTATTATTATTAGTTCTTATGCCAAGAGTTCCAATTGAAGCAACATTTAACTTATTATTATTAAGTATTTGAAAATAGAAATTTACTATTGAAGACTTACCATTTGTTCCCGTTACAGCAACTAAGTTAGAAGGAATATTTTTGTAATATTTTGAAGTGATTTCTGAGACTAATTTTCTTACATTTTTATTATAAATAAATAAAATTTTTTTTTTTTTTCCTTGGAAATTTAAGTCAGATACAATTGTTTTTGCACCATTATTTATCGCACTATTAATAAATTTATTTCCATTTTTTTTTACCCCTCTTATTGAAAAAAAAATATCACCCTTTTTACACTTTCTGCTATCTAAACTTAAATTATTAAATTTATGTAAATAATATTTTTTAGGTAAATTCTTAAATAATTTTCCAATGTACATTTGATAAATTTAAAATCTTAATATTTTGTGGCTAAAATAGGTCCAATATTTTCTATAATTTGACCTGTAACCTCAACTGTAGTCCAGCCAGCAGTATTAAATGGAGTGCCCTTATATTTAATATTTGAGCCATCCCTATAATGATAAATATAATCTTTATTTGTTTTTGGCTCATCCAGCATTACTGCTAATACAAATTTTGGATTAGATGTGGGAAATATAGATACAAAGGTATTTAATTTTTTTTTTGAATAACTGCCTGCTATACTTTTTTGAGCGGTACCAGTTTTTCCTCCGATTTCATAACCACTGACATTGGCTAAGGAAGCAGTTCCTTCTTTTGTTGTTACAATCTTCCTTAAAATAGGCAAAATTTTTTTAGACACATCATCATTCAAAATTTTTTTTTTATCATTTAAATTTCTAGTTTTTGCAATTGTAGTTGGATTTATTTTATATCCTCCATTAGTAATTATCGCATAAGCTTTAGCCAACTGAAGTAGTGTTGTTGTAATACCATGGCCATAAGAGGCAGTTGCAAGTGGACATTTGCCCCAATTAAATTTAATTGGTTTCCCAACTTCTTCAATATCAAAATCAATTTCATCTAAGACACCAATTTTTGATAAGAATAATTTAAATTTTTCTTCTCCTACTTTTTGGCCAATTCTGACTGAACCTATATTTCCAGATCGAATCAAAATTTGTTCAGCTGTCAAATTTGAAGGTATCTTATTGTCATATTCTCTTATTGGAAATCCAGCACAAGTTAAAGATTTTGGTAAATCAACAAATTCTGTTTGTGGTTCAATAATCTTTTCATCAAAAGCTGCAGCCAATGTAAAAGTTTTAAAAACAGAACCAAATTCATAAACTCCTTTTGTCACTCTATTTATAAAATTTATATCTGAAATTTCTTCTCTTTTGTTTAAATTAAAATCAGGTAAAGATACCAAAGAAATTATATCACCAGAATTTATATCCATCAATACTGCTGCGCTTCCTACATTATTAAAAATTTCTTCAGATTTTTTTAGTTCTTCTCTTATAAGATATTGAATATCTGTATCCAAAGTAAGTTTTAAAGGTGAAAAGTTTTTTTTTAATTCTTTATCGAATGATTTTTCTATTCCTGATATTCCATTATTCTCATCGTCGATTTGTCCTATTATATGGCTAAATAAATTCTCATGAGGATATATTCTTGATAATTTTTGTTCAACAATAATTGATTTATCTCCTATAAGAATCAATTGATCTAATTTATCTTGGTTAATTTTTTTTTGAATATAAAAAAATTTTTTACCATTTAAATATTTTTCAATTTTATTAAATTGGACATTTGTTTTTTCTTGAAAAATTAATTTTAAATTGAGCAATAACTTCTCTTTATCTATAACTAAGTTGGGATTTATTCCAACATTTTGAGTAATAATTGTTTTTGCGATTAAATTGTTATTTCTGTCGACAATACTAGATCTAAATTCAGATTTGACTAAATTTTTATTTTTAATTTTTGAATTTAATGAACCTAAAAAAATAGCCTTAGTAGAAAAAATTATAGATACAATTACAAAAACAAAGAAAATGAATGAAATTCTATTAAATGATATATTTAAATTAGTTTTTTTTGCTTGGTATAAAAATTGATTATCATATTCCTCAATTAATAAATGTTCTTTATTATGGTTTTTCATTTTCATCTTCACTGATAACAACTAATTCTTTTACTGATACTTCTTTGTTATTAAAATATATTTCACTTACATCACTTATATCAATGGGTACTAATTCATTTTCAAAATATTTTTTTTGATATTCATTTAATTTTTTTGGCGAACTCAAATAGTTATGATCTAGTAAAACTAATTCATATTTTTCCTTCAACAATCTAATATCCTCTTTAATATTAAATATTTTAGCATCAATATCTTTTGTTGAGTTTTTTATTACTGAAGTAAAAAAAATTAAAACAATAATTAATATCGAAAAAATAATTTTCTTCATACTTTATTTGTTAAATTTTCAACCTCTAATAAATGATTAAATTTTTTTTTTAATTCAGAGAAATTTGAATTGTTGTTTAGTTTTATTCCATATCGTAACTTTGCTGATCTAGATGCTGGATTATTGCTTATTTCTTTTTCGTTTGGAATAATTGGTTTTTTATCTAATAATCTGAATAAAATTTTTTTTTCCATAGATGGTGGTAAATATCTGGAACTATTTTTATTTTCAGAATAATTTTTTAATAAAAATTTTACAATTTTATCTTCAATTGAGTGAAAAGTCACAATCACCATAATCCCTCCAATAGGCAAAAGGTTAAAGCTGTTTACTAATCCATTTAATAATTCACTAATTTCGTTATTTACTACTATTCTCAGTGCTTGAAAAACTTTAGTTGCGTTGTGAATTTTAGAAAATTTTTTTCTTTTAACTGAATTAATTATTTTTACTAGATCTTCTGTTTCAATATTTTTATTTTTTCTATACGAGATAATTTTTTTAGAAATTATATTACTATTTTTTTCTTCCCCAAATACTTTAAATATTTTTGCAAGCTCCTTCTCACCTAGCTTATTTATTACATCATCTGCTGAAATGTTGTTAAGACCCATTTTCATGTTAAGTTTTCCCCTGCTATTAAAAGATAATCCTTTAGCATGATCTTTTATCTGTGTTGTTGAATATCCTAGATCAAAAATTATTCCTCTAAGATTATTTACTTTTTTATCTAAATTAGATATTTCACTAAATTTTATATTTTTAAAATCAAATCTATTTGGATATTTTTTTTTAAATTGATTTGCAATTTTTAATGAACTGCTATCTCTATCAATTGCTAGAATTTTATTACTTTTATTTTCTAAAATTTTTTTTGAATATCCGCCTTGGCCAAATGTACAATCAATAAATGTGCCACCATATAGAGGGGAAATTATGCTAATTACTTCATTTAGCAAAACTGGAAAATGTTTTACATTTTCAAGTTTTATGGTGGCATTCATTTATTTTTTTGAAGACCATTAATTCTTTTGTCTTCTTAAAAATGCCGGAATCTCTAAATCATCTTCTTCCAAATTATCAGTTTCTTTGGAATCTAATGTTTCGTTTGTTAAACTATCTTCACTTTCAGAATTAAAAAGTTCAGGAGTTTCTTCTTCAATTTCAAAATTTTCAAGACCATTAGAAACTTCTGACTCTTCAATAACTTGATTTTCTTCAATAGTTGGTTCTTCTGTTGATAAATTGTTTGCAAGAACTTCGTTATTGTTTTGTTCAAATTGCTCAACCGCACTAAGTGTTTTTTCCTGAATTTCATTTTCAAGTTTTAATGCTGTGGCACCTTCTGATATTGGTGCCGTCACATTGTCTGAAAAATTAAATGACTGATGAGAATCAGGGTTTTGAAATTCAGAATAACCTGGATTTCTATTCTGTATTCTGTGAACCATATTAATTACTGATTTTGATTCAGGTTGTTGGCCATCAAGAGCAGTTGCAACAATTGATACTCTCATTTTTCCATCAAGTGAAGGATCTGTTATTGCACCAATTATTAGTTCAGCTTCTGTATCAACTTCTGCCCTTACTTTATTTACAGCTTCATCTACTTCAAATAGTTTTAAATCTTTCCCACCAGTTATATTAACCAATAAACCCTTTGCACCTTTAAGGGTATAGTCATCAATTAATGGATTGCTAATTGCCATTTCAGCAGCCTTTGAAGCTCTACCTTCTCCTTCAGCTTCTCCAGTACCCATCATCGCTTTGCCCATTGCACTCATAACAGTTTCAACATCTGCGAAATCCAAATTGATTAAACCTGGTCTGACCATTAAATCTGTAATGCTTTGAACACCGTGCAATAAGACATTATTTGATAATTCAAAAGATTCCTCAAATGTTGTTTGCTCACTTGCAATTTTAAACAGGTTTTGATTTGGAATAACAATAATAGTATCAACATGTTTTCTGAGTTCTTCTAAACCATGTTGGGCTCGTCTCATTCTAGAAGGTCCTTCATAAAGGAAGGGAAGTGTTACAACTCCTACAGTTAAAATATTTAATTCTTTAGCTGCTCGAGCAATAACATGTGCTGATCCTGTTCCAGTTCCACCACCCATACCTGCAGCAATAAAAACCATATTTGAACCTTGTAAACAATTTACAATTTCATTTAAAGATTCGTCAGCAGCTGCTTGTCCTATATCAATTTTTGCACCAGCCCCTAATCCTTTGGTTAAGTTTAATCCTATTTGTATTTTAGTGTGAGCTTTGCTAAGTTTTAAATCTTGAGCATCTGTATTTACTGCAATAAACTCTACTCCTTGCATGCCTGCATCGATCATTTCATTTATTGCGTTTCCACCCGCACCCCCAACTCCAAGAACTAGTATTCTTGGTTTCAACTCTCTAATATCTGGTTGTTTAAAATTTATAGTCATATATCTCCCTTTTAGTTATTAAATTGTCGCTCCCATTTAAGGCTAGCTCTATGAATGTTTGATTTTCTTTTCGCGGTTACCCTAAATTTTTCAAATGTTGATGGTTCCCATATTTGGAAAGTTTTTCCTTGACCAACAAACAACATGCTATTTTTAATTTTTGCATGTTTTAATAATTTTGATGTTAATAAAATTCTACCTTCACTATCAAATTGCAAATTTATACTTTCTGACAATATCGATGTTGCAAAATAATCTTTTTTTTCCTCAAAGGGATTTAATGAATCAATTGTGTTTGAAATTTTTTCAATTCTATCTTGTGGCCATGCCTCTATACATTGATTATTAAAAGAAGGATAACAAATCACTCCGTTATAGCCTAAATTAGATAAGTAAGATCTAAAAGAAGCCGGCACAGAAACCCTTCCCTTTTTGTCCAGTTTGTTTTCGTAAGTTGATAAAAACATAGCTCATATATAACCCTTATTTGGGTTTATATGGGATATTATGGGTTTTATAACTAGACGTCAATACCTAATATTTTAAGCCATAAATTTTATTAATAAGAACAAAAATAAAACATTTTATTGAAAGTTTTTTAATTTTTTAGAAGTGCCAGATAAACTATAAGCCGGGTTCTGTCGTTTAAACCTATCATTTCTCTAGGCCTTAAATCACTTTAAGGCTCAAGCAACTAACCCTGATGACTAGCCAAAGACAGCTTTTAGTTATTTCTAACAATGTCATCTCTACTCAGTCTTGCTCTCAGTGGGGTTTTCCATGCGCTGTTTGTTACCAAGCAGCCGGTGTGCTCTTACCACACCTTTTCACCCTTGCCTTGATGAGGCGGTTTATTTTCTGTGGCACTATCCCTGGGGTCGCCCCCGCCAGCCATTAACTGGCACTGTGTCTCTGTAGAGCCCGGACTTTCCTCTTTAAAATTAATTAAAGCGATAAGTCATTTATCTGGCATGGTCAAATTATTCATTATTTTTACTTTTTCAAGAAAAATTAACCCATCAAGAAAGCTTACTCAATTTCTCCCCAATAATTAAGCATTCTCTGTCTATTTTGCCATTTACTAGCTTTTGCCTAAATCTTCTTTGGAAGCTTTTAACTAACTTAAATTTTTTATTCTTGCTCAAATTTTTAACAAAATATCCAATTTTGTTTAGATGCTTTATAAACTTTAATATTTCATTTTTAGTAATTTTTTTATTTCTTATTTTCTCTAATTTTTTTTCATCAATCTTATGCCAAATACCAATTTTTTTATTAGCTAAATATCTCCAAGGAAATTTTTCTCCTGGGTCTTTTTTTCTTTCAAACGCAATATCTGAATGTCCTAATATATTGGACCTATTTATCTTATATTTTTTAATTAGATATTTTGATAATTTAATTAATGAAAATATTTGCTCTTTTGAATAATTCTGGTAACCAAACTCATGTCCTCTATTTGATATTTCAACTCCTATAGAATTTTTGTTTAAAGAAATATCTTTTTTCCACTTAGATTTTCCTGCGTGCCAAGCTTCATATAATTCGGGTACAATTAAAATAATTTGACCATTTCTTTTTATAAAATAATGGCAGCTTACATTTGAATTGTCATCAGTTAGTCTTTTTAAAGCCTTATTTTCGCTACGCATTCCAGTGTAATGATAAACTATGTATTTTATCTTTTTTTTATTTCTTGCTGAGGTTGAAAAATTCGGCGAGTAATTTAGTGAAGTTTTTATGGTCATTTTAAAGAATTATACCACAAAATATAGATTTACTTTTAATAAAGATATACATATAAAATTTGAATTATGAGCAAGATTTTTAAGGTTTTAATTTTGTCATTGTTTATAGCAACTTCGTCTATGGCGGGTAGCGATGGTCAAAATGAATTATCTAAAAATACGAACGGAGAAATCAAAGATTGTTTTGAAACAGTAAATAGAGGAATTTTTGCCTTCAATCAAGCTATTGATGGATTAATCTTTGAGCCTTTGGCAAAAGGATATTTATATTTACCATCACCAATAAGAACTGGAACAAGTAATTTCGTTGGAAATTTATCAACTCTATTAACTATTCCAAACAATGTTCTTCAGGGAGATTTTCATATTGCAGGAAAAAATACTTTAAGATTTGTAGTAAATAGTACAGTTGGAGTCGTTGGAATATTTGATCCAGCATCTGCTATTGGATTAAATAGTTATGAAAAAGAAGATTTTGGACAAACATTAGGTAGTTGGGGAGTGGGCGAAGGATGTTACGTGGTACTTCCGGTGCTTGGTCCATCTACCGCAAGAGATGCTATTGGGTCTTTGGGAAATTATATGGGTGGAGATGCCTGGTATAATGTTACGGTTAGAAATGACACTCAATACTTTTCAGATTTTGATTACTATGCATCAAAAGGTGCTGGTGGTGTAGATTTTAGAGCTAAAAATTTTGAAGATATAAATAATTTAGAAGAAAATTCTATAGATTTTTACGCATCAGTAAAAAGTTTATATCTACAAGATAGACGTAAAAGAATAGCTAATGCAAGTGGCGCAACTCAAACTCAAGACGATAGCGACTGGGAAGAAATCGAATAAATTTAAATATAATGCTTGTTAAAAAAGCTATCAAGTTACTATCAATTACAATTTTAAGTTTTTTTTTAATATCTAATTCATTTTCTATTGAGCCAAAGGATTTCGTTCAGCAAACAGTGGATAAGGCAGCCAAGGCTCTAGATCAAAATTTAAGCAAAGATCTAAAAATTAGTAAACTAAAAGTAATTGCTTTAAAAAGTGTTGATATCAAAGGAATTGGATTTTATTCGCTTGGAAAATATAGAAAAAATATTTCAGATCAGAAAAAGGAAGAATATTTAGAGGTTTTTACTAAATATTTTTTAAAAACATTTTCAAGTAGGCTGGCTCAATATTCAGATCCAAAAATTATAGTTAATTCTCAAAAAAAATTAAATGATAAATATACAATGGTTTCAAGCATTCTTATAGCTACTGATGATAAACCCGAAGTGAAAGTTGATTGGAGAGTTGTTACAAAAGATCCTGATAATCCTCTAATAATAGATCTTATCATTGAAGGTGTTAGTTTAGCTAAAGTTCAAAAAGAAGAATTTTATTCAATTATACAAAGTAATGATGGGGACATTAATGCTTTGTTTAAAAATCTTAAAGAATTTGTAGAAAAAGATTAAATACTTAATGGTGGGCGATCCAGGACTCGAACCTGGGACCAATACATTATGAGTGTACTGCTCTAACCAACTGAGCTAATCGCCCTAAAAAATATTAATTATACTATTTTTTTTTAGTTATCAAACAAAGATATTTTAATGGTGGGCCGTGTTGGTTACGCTCCAACTACCCCTGCAATGTCAATGCAGTACTCTACTATTGAGCTAACGGCCCAAGATTTTAACTGTCTAAGAAACTTTTAAGTTGTTTTGATCTACTAGGATGTTTTAATTTTCTTAGTGCTTTCGCTTCAATTTGCCTTATTCTTTCTCTAGTGACTGAAAATTGTAAGCCTACTTCTTCTAACGTATGATCAGTATTCATACCAACACCAAATCTCATTCTTAAAACTCTTTCTTCTCTTGGTGTTAGCGTTGATAAAATTTTTGTTGTTGCCTCGCTTAAATTAGATTTTATTGCTTGTTCTAAAGGAGCGAGTGCTTTTGTGTCTTCTATAAAATCTCCAAGACTGCTATCTTCTTCATCTCCAACAGGTTTTTCTAATGAAACAGGTTCTTTTGATATTTTTAAAACTTTTCTAACTTTGTCTAATGGCATTCTTAATTTTTTTGATAATTCTTCTGGCGTTGCTTCTCTACCAAATTCACTTAGGATCAATCTTTGGGTTCTGACAATTTTATTTATTGTCTCAATCATATGGACTGGTATTCTTATAGTTCTGGCTTGATCAGCAATTGATCTTGTAATTGCTTGTCTAATCCACCAAGTGGCATAAGTTGAAAATTTATATCCTCTTCGATATTCAAATTTATCAACTGCTTTCATCAGCCCAATATTTCCTTCTTGAATTAAATCTAAAAACTGAAGTCCTCTATTTGTATATTTTTTAGCAATAGAAATTACCAGCCTAAGATTCGCTTCGACCATTTCTTTTTTTGCAATTCTAGATTCTTTTTCTCCTTTTTGAATTCTGCTTACTAATTTTTTAAAATCTGTTACTGAAATTCCAAGCTTATTACTTATCTCTATTAACCTTTCTCTAATATTTTTAAACTCATCTTTATTTTTATTTAAAAATTTTTTCCATAAATCGTTCGTGCCCAAAAATGCTTTTAAATTTGGATTTATTTCATTTCCAACATAAAATTTAATAAACTCTTCTCTAGATATTTTGCTATCTAGTGCAAGTCGCAATAAATTACCTTCTAAGGAAATTATTTTTTTATTCTCCATATAATGCTTTTGAACTAATTCCTCTAAAACCGAAGGCGAAAGCTGTAAAGATTTTATATTTTCAAGAATACTTTCCACAATCTTTTGATAATTTTTTTCTTTAGAAGTAGAAAAAGTCTCAGATCTTAGTAGGCTCTGAAGTTTTTCATTTTGATATTTAATTAGTTTATTATACTCTTTTTTAAGAGTACTCACAGTCTGTAGAATTTTTGGTTTAATCTCAGTTTCCATTGCAGCAAGAGTAGGATTAAATTCATCATCTGATGTTTCCTGTGTTTCTGCTGTATTTTCCTCTGTCGTATCTGAATCTGTTTTCTTTTGTTTATTGTTAGAACCAGTTTCTTCATCCTCTGTGTAATTTGTATCTATGTCTATGATTTCTCTAACTAAAATTTCATCATTTTGAAGTTTTATATCCCATTCAAAAAATTGTTGAGCCGTAATTGGGCTTTGAGAAAGAGCATTTAACATTACATCTTTTCCAGCTTCAATTCTTTTTGCGATAGCAATTTCACCTTCTCTTGATAAAAGCTCAACTCCTCCCATTTCTCTCAAATACATTCTGATTGGGTCATCACTCTTTTCAATAGTTTTGCCTTCATCTTTTGAGGAAGATTCTTTTTTCTTTAGAGTTTTGTAATCAGATTTTTTTTCAACTAAAGAAATTTTATCATCCAAAATATGCATGAAAGCTTGAGAAAGATTTTCTGTAGATAGATTTCTTTTTCCGAGGGATTTATTTAACTCTTCATAAGTTATAAATCCTCTATGGATCCCACGACCCATTAGTCTAGCAAATGATTTTGTAATAATTCGTTCCACAGCAATAAAGTTCGGATGTCTTATATAGTGGTAAATTCAAAAAAATCCATATTTAAATTTATTGATTTAATTGATTTTTTGAGATTTTTTTAATTCTCTTATTTCGTTAAATGTACTTTCATCTAAATCTTTTGAAAATTTTGATTCTAATTTCTCTATTCTGGCTTCTAGTTCATGATTTTTAATATCGCCAATTATTTCTTCGAGTAATTCAAGTATCTTGTATTCTTCATTTTTAATTTTATTTAATATATGCTTAATTGAGGCAAATTGTGTAATTTTCTCTAATATTTGAGGATCTAACGATAAATCATTTTTTGATAGTGGTTTATCATTTTGTAACTTTTTTAGTAGACTATCATAAATAATTTTATTTTCATTTGAGAACAATTTTACATTTTCGAGTAAATTTAAATAATTTTTAACTAACTCTAAATTATTAATAATTAAATATAGAAATGAAAATTCTTTAATTTCAATTGAACTTAAATTCTTTGTTTCATTAAAGTGTTTCTGAGTAGATTGTAATGACCTGGTTTTTTTATAAAAAGTTTTATTTTTATTTTGGGCTGTATTTGGAGTTAGCAAGCTTAACTTTTCTAAAAAAAATTCTAAGACATATTTTTTTATAAACTCATCCTTTATTGAATATGCTATAGATCTTATTTTTTTTTCAAATATTGCTAAAGACGATGGATCATTTTTAGTTTCATTTTTATAGTGATTAAATATGAAATTATGAATAGAGATCTTATTTTCTTGTGTAAATTCAATGAAAAAATCTTTACCATTTTTATTAACAAAACTATCTGGATCTTCCTTGTCTGGAAGAAATAGAAATGAAATTTGTTTTTCAGGTTTTAATTCTTTTATTAAGTTTTCTGCAGCTCTTAATGCAGCCTTATAGCCACTTTCATCCCCATCAAAACAAATTATTAAATCATCATAAAATTGATTCAAAACTGATATTTGTCTGTCTGTAAGCGATGTTCCTAAGTTAGCAACTACATTTTCTATTCCTTTACTTCTTAGGCCAACCACATCCATATATCCTTCAACTAAATAAACATATTCAATTTTATTTGACAATTTTCTCGCATAATCCAAATTATACAAATTTGACCCTTTTTTAAAAAAAGGGGTTTCAGGTGAATTAATATATTTTGCTAAATAATTATTTTCCTTAATTGTTCTTCCTCCCAAAGCTATTGGTTGTCCAGTAATACTATTAATTGGAAAAATGATCCTGTCTCTGAATCTTTCCACATATATTTTTTTTTTATCATCAAAATAGAATAAACCTGTATCTATTATGTTTTTTTCATCAAACTTAGATTTAATTTTTTCATAAAAATTTGAATTAAAAGGAACAAAACCAATTTTAAAATTTAAAACATCCTCTTTTGATAATCTTCGTTTTTTTAAATACTCTTTTGCAAAATTAAAGTCCTGATTCTTTAAAAGTTCGTTATGATAAAACTCCACATACATTTTAAATATTTCAGAATATTCATTCCACTTTTTTTCCCTTTCTTCATCTTTTTTAGAAAATGTGTATGGCTGCATACCTGCTAAATTTGCTAAATATTTAACTGCTTCTCCAAATTTTAAGTTTTGAGTTTTCATAATAAAATCAAAAATATTTCCATGCTCTGCTGTGCTGAAGCAGTGATAAAAACCCTTTTCATCATTAACAGTAAACGATGGTGTTTTTTCAGTTTTAAAAGGAGAAAGCCCTACAAATTCTTTTCCCCTTTTTTTTAAATTAACTGACTTTGAAACTACAGTTGAGACTTTTAATCGAGTTTTAATTTCATCTAAATATTCTTTTGGATATTTCATAAACTAGTATTACTTCCCTAATATTTCCTTTAACAAAGATCCAGCTTTGGAAAAATCTAAAGCATCTGAATAATTTTTTTTCAATTCTCCCATAACTTTTCCCATATCTTTTATTGAACTTGCCCCAAGTTTTTGCACAACTTCAGAACATATTTTCTTTGTTTCTTCCTCACTTAATTGTTTTGGCAAATATGAAGATAATATTTTATGTTCATTTTCTTCAATTTTTAATAAATCTTCTCTGTTGTTTTTTTTATAAACATCAATTGATTCGGTTCTTTGCTTAATCATTTTTTTTAAAAGCGTTTTAATATCAGTATCATCTGTATCTTTTTTGTTTGGCCCTGATCTATTAGATATATCAAGATCCTTTATAGCTGATAAAATTAACCTATAAGTTGATATTTTTGATTTATCTTTGGCTTTTAAAGCTTCATTATAATCCAAATTAATTTTATTTTTGAGATCCATTAGTTTTATCCACTGTATAGAAAAAATTGTTCAAAAGAACAAATTGTATTTTAAAAAAAATATATTAGATCTGTTGCGAAAAAATACCTTTTGTTGTATTAACCTTTAACTCATGAGTTGTAATTGAACAAAAAGCAAAAAGTAAACTCAAAAAAATTCTCACATTTTTCATCAGGCGTTTTAGTTCTTGAAAACAAAACAATATTTAAGGGTGTTGGTATTGGATATCAAGGAATGGCCACAGGAGAAGTTTGCTTCAATACTTCTTTAACAGGTTATCAAGAAATTATATCTGATCCATCTTATGCTGGACAAATTATCAACTTTACTTTTCCACACATTGGAAATGTTGGTACTAACAATGAAGATCATGAGTCAGATAAGATTTGGACAAAAGGAGTTATTTTTAATACAGAAATAACTAATCCGTCAAACTATAGATCCTTAAAAAAATTGGATGCCTGGTTAAAAAAAAATAAAATTGTAGGAATAACAGGACTAGATACTAGAAGCCTAACTAATTTTATAAGAGACAAAGGAGCCCCTAAAGGCACCATCTCTAATAATAACAAAGGGAATTTTAATTTAAAAAAATTAACTAATAATTCTATTAAATGGCCAGGATTAAATGGCCTTGATTTAGCAAAAATAGTTACAACCAAAAAAAAATACATATGGAAAGGTTTCAAAACTTGGGAAAAAGAAAAAGGTTTTGAAAAAAATAAAAAGAAAAAATATAAAATTATTGCAATTGATTATGGAATTAAAAAAAATATTTTAAGATATTTTTCAAATTTTAATTGTGAAGTAATTGTAGTTCCTTGCAATCTTGAAGCTGAAGAAATCATTAAATTAAGACCTGATGGTATTTTTTTATCTAACGGACCTGGAGATCCTGCTGCAACAGGAAAATATGCAATAAATATAATTCAAAAATTAATTAAAACAAATATTCCAATATTTGGAATATGTCTTGGACACCAATTGTTAGCTTTAGCGCTCAAAGCAAAAACAAAAAAAATGAAATTGGGCCATAGAGGTGCAAATCATCCAGTAAAAAATTTAATTAATAGTAAAGTTGAGATAACAAGTCAAAATCATGGATTTGAAGTAATAAAAGAAAGCTTACCAAAAGATGTTGAGATGACTCACAAATCTTTATTTGACAATTCTGTAGAAGGAATAAAATTAAAAAATAAAGCTGTTTTTTCTGTGCAATATCATCCAGAATCAAATCCTGGTCCTCAAGACAGTCATTATTTATTTAATCAATTTATTAATGAAGTAAAAAAAAATGCCAAAAAGAAAAGATATTAAAAAAATTTTAGTAGTAGGAGCTGGTCCAATAATTATTGGCCAAGCATGTGAATTTGATTACTCTGGTACGCAAGCATGTAAAGCATTAAAAGATGAAGGTTATAAAGTAATATTAATTAATTCAAATCCTGCAACAATTATGACTGACCCTGGCGTTGCAGACAAAACTTACGTTGAGCCAATAACAATAGATATTTTAGAAAAAATTTTAGTAAAAGAAAAACCAGATGCAATTTTACCAACTATGGGGGGACAAACTGCTTTAAATTTAGCAATAAAAGCAGAAAAAATTGGATTGCTGAAAAAATATAAAATCGAATTAATTGGTGCAAATTCTAAAGCAATTTCAAACGCAGAAGATAGAAAAAAATTCAGAAAAAATATGAGTGATATTGGATTAAATCTTCCTAAATCAGAGATCGTTAACAATATTAAACAAATTAAGAAATGCTTAAGTAAAGTTGGATTACCAGCAATAATCAGACCTGCATTTACTCTTGGTGGACTTGGAAGTGGTATAGCCAAAAATAGAAAAGATTTTTTCAAACGTGTCAAGGAAGGTCTTGATGCATCACCTGTGAATCAAGTCTTGGTAGAAGAGTGTTTAGAAGGCTGGAAAGAATTCGAAATGGAAGTTGTTAGGGATAGAAAAGATAACTGCATCATAATATGCTCTATTGAAAATTTAGACCCTATGGGAATCCACACTGGGGACTCGATTACAATTGCGCCTGCTTTAACTCTAACTGACAAAGAATATCAGGTTATGAGGAATGCCTCAATTGCGTGCTTAAGAAAAATTGGAGTAGAAACTGGAGGTTCGAACGTACAGTTTGCCATTAATCCAAAAAATGGCCGAATGGTAGTTATAGAAATGAATCCTAGAGTTTCTAGATCTTCAGCACTTGCATCAAAAGCAACTGGTTTTCCAATAGCAAAAGTGGCAGCAAAACTAGCCATTGGTTATACGCTTGATGAATTAAAAAATGAGATTACTAAAGTTACACCCGCATCTTTTGAACCAACGATAGATTATGTGGTTACAAAAATTCCTAGATTTACTTTTGAGAAGTTTTCTAGTTCACCTGCAATATTAGGAACTTCAATGAAATCAGTTGGTGAGGCAATGGCAATTGGAAGAAACTTTAAGGAATCTCTTCAAAAAGCATTAATATCTTTAGAAATTGGCTTCTCAGGTTTAGATAGAATTTTTGATTTAAATAAAAGTGATATTGAAAAGAAACTTAAGATCAATATCCCAAATAAAATTTTATTAATTGCAGAAGCGGTACGAAAAAAAATTAATTTAAAAAGAATACACAAATTATCTAAAGTAGATCCTTGGTTCTTAGAGCAAATCAAAGAAATTGTAGATGAAGAAAATAAAATCTCTAAAAAAGGCCTACCTAAAAATTTTAACGAATTTAATAGAATTAAATCAATTGGTTTCTCCGATAAGAAATTATCTCAACTAACTAATTTAAAAGAGAAAATTGTTAGAAGAAAAAGAATTGCTTTAAAAGTTTTGCCTGTGTTTAAAAAAGTAGACACATGTGCTGCTGAATTTAAATCTTTCACTCCTTACATGTACTCTACATATCAAAGAAATTTTTCATTAAATACAGAATGTGAGTCTGATCCTTCTAAAAAAAATAAAATTATTATTTTAGGTGGAGGACCAAATAGAATAGGCCAAGGAATTGAATTTGATTATTGTTGTTGCCAAGCAAGTTACTCTTTAAAAGAAGCTGGATTTGAAACAATAATGATCAACTGTAATCCAGAAACTGTTTCAACTGATTACGATACAAGTGATAGATTATATTTTGAACCTTTGATTGAAGAATACGTTCACAACATAATTTTAAAAGAAAAATCAAAAGGGAATTTAATAGGTATAATTGCACAATTTGGAGGTCAAACTCCTATTAAATTAGCAAAATTTCTTCATGATAACTCTTTACCAATTATAGGTACTCAATATTCATCAATTGATTTGGCAGAGGATAGAGACAGATTTAGAAAACTTTTAATTAAATTAAAATTAAAGCAAGCAGATAGTGGAATAGCTAAAACATATAATGAAGCTATAAAAATAGCTTCTGAAATTGGCTTGCCGCTTGTTGTACGTCCTTCTTATGTATTGGGAGGTAGAGCAATGGAAATAGTTCATGAAAAAAATCAACTAAAAGACTTTGTTCAAGAAGCATTTAAGGCTGCAGAAAATAATCCAATTTTAATTGATAGGTTTATTAATAACGCAATGGAAGTTGATGTCGATGCAATATCTGATGGTAAAGAAGTTTTTGTTGCTGGAGTTATGCAACATATTGAAGAAGCTGGAATTCATTCTGGAGATTCAGCATGCTGTATACCTCCGGTAGCTATTAAAAAAGAGTTAATCGATGAAATTAATAATCAAACCAAAAAATTAGCATTAGCATTAAAAGTTAAAGGTTTTATGAACGTTCAATTTGCAATTAAAAATGATGAAATCTATATTATTGAAGTTAATCCAAGAGCCAGTAGAACTGTGCCTTTTGTTTCTAAAGCCAAAGGAATTCCTTTAGCTAAAATTGCTTCAAGAATAATGGCAGGAGAAAAATTAAAAAAATTTAATTTAGAAGATAAAAATAAAAATATTTTTGCTGTTAAAGAAGCTGTTTTCCCGTTCAATAAATTTCCAAACGTTGACGTTTTGTTGGGTCCAGAAATGAAATCAACAGGAGAAGTAATGGGAATAGATAAAGATTTTGGTTTAGCATATGCCAAAAGTCAAATCGCTTCACAAAATTCTTTACCAACCAAAGGACTGGCATTTATTTCTTTAAAAGATAGACATAAAAATGAAGGAGTGGATTTAGCAAAACAATTAGTAAAGTTAGGTTTTAAATTATGTGGTACTGAAGGAACTGCAAATAGAATTATTAAAAATGGCATTAAGTGTAAAAAGATAAATAAAGTTAGCGGAGGTTCACCGCATATTATTGATGTATTAAATTCAAAAAAAATTGCATTAGTGATCAATACTGGAGGTGGTAAACGTGCATATCGTATACAAGATTCTACATCTTTAAGAAGGTCAACTTTGATAAATAAAGTTCCTTATTGTACAAATATGTCAACTGCTTATGCTTTTTTAGAGGCTATTAAATCATTAAAAACAAAAAAAATAGAAGTCAAATCTTTACAAGAAATTTAATCTTCAACTTTCCAATCAGTTTTAAAAGTAACATAATTTACTTGAAGACAACGTCTTTCTTTAACAATTTCTTTTTTTTCCATTCCGTGCCAAGTATTTGGCCCGCTTGAAAAAAAATATCCATAATTGTCTCTATAAGGAAGAGTTTTAACTTTTCTCAATTCACTATCATAAAAATCAGTACCCAAATCCTCATTTTCATTAAACTTATTTACGAAAAGTAAGCATGAAATAAGCTTTTCTTTAATATCGCAATGTGGCTTTAACCAAAAACCTTTTCGATCACATATAACTTCAACCCTAACATAGGAATTAGATAAATCCTTTCCTATTAGACTTGAAATTTTTTCGTAAGTTTTTCTATTTTGAAGTTCTTGAATAAAATTTGTTAAATTTGGAAATTTATTCGTATTTTCTTTTGTTATAAAGCATCTAAATTTTAAAGCTTTTCCACCATCTGAAATACCTTCTCTAAATTTTCCTTCTCCACCATCAATTGCTCTAGTTCCATCATAATTTAGATTATACTCAGTCGGATTAGCAATATCTGCGTTCACAATCTCATTAACCTGTTCATCAGTTAAAGGTTCGTTTAATTCCCAATGAGCAAAAGGACTTTCAAATTTTTTAGATTTTTTTTCAATTGAATTTAAAAATGACATTACGATATTTGTTTTTTGATTTGTTCTGCTATTCTAGCTGTTTCATTTAAGCTTTTATAGTTCCAAATCTCAAGTTTTTCATTTAAATTTTTTGTAATATTTAATTTATTAAATAGCTCCCTAAAAGTTTTAAATCTTTGATCATTTCTTTTAGCGGGTATATCTGCAATATATATAGGTTTTCCTGTTATGGCTGCTTCCGATATCATTGAAGTAGAGTCGCAAGTTACAACAATATATTTTGCCAATGATAGTCCAGAGAGATATGCTTTTTTATCAATATTTGTAATTACAAGATTTTCTTTGCCCAATAATTCATCTACTAAATTTATTGTTCTCTTAGGAGTTCTCATTGATGGAATTACTATAGCTTGCAAATTATTAGTACTCAAAATTTTTTTAATTTTATCGAAAACATTTATTAAATTTTGATCATCATAATCATAGTATTTATTAGGACCTCCTAAAACTAATAGCAAATAATTCTTATTTTTTTTAATTTTTCCTTCAAGATAACTATGATTTTTTTTAATCTCATCCAAAGTTAAATAGTGAATAGCTCCTTTTGATGTAATAACATTTTTTCCATTTAAACTGTCATGCTCTGGGGCAATTACAAAATCAAAATTATTTAGCGAAACTTTTGGATCTTGAATATGAATATTAAAAATTTTTTTATTTGAATTTTTTTTTAGATAAATTGAAGGAATTACACTTTTTCTTCCACATGAAATGATTATATCAAAGTCAGGAACATTGAATTTATTAAAAACTATGTTTGAGACAGGAGTTAAATTTGGAGGAATCATTTTCCAAAAACTATTTAGTTCAACTTTCTGGTGAGTAAATTCTATATCTAAAGCTTTGGCCAAACCTTCAACTTGGCTTATCATGCCGTGCATTCCTTCTGTCAATAATAACCCTTTTAATTTGTCCATTAATTACTATATAGCTTTGATATGAATCAAAATCCAACTAAACACACAAAAGTGTTAATAATTGGATCTGGTCCAGCCGGATATACAGCTGCTGTTTATGCTGCAAGAGCAATGTTAAAACCTATTATGGTTTCTGGTATGGAGCCAGGTGGACAATTAACTACAACAACTGATGTTGAAAACTATCCTGGTTTTGCAGAAGTAATTCAAGGACCATGGTTGATGGAACAAATGCGAGACCAAGCTAAAGCTGTAGGTACAGAAATGATCGAAGATCATATCTCTTCAGTAAATTTAAAATCAAAACCTTTTGAGGCAATAGGAGATGGTGGTCAAAAATATACTGCAGATTCAATTATAATTTCAACTGGAGCTCAAGCAAGATGGTTAAATATTGAGTCAGAACAAAAATTTAGAGGATTTGGTGTATCAGCTTGTGCAACATGTGATGGGTTTTTCTTTAAAGATAAAACAGTTGCAGTTGTTGGTGGTGGAAATGCTGCAGTTGAAGAAGCAATGTTTCTTACAAAATTTGCATCAAAAGTTCAATTAATTCACAGAAGAGATTCTTTAAGAGCTGAAAAAATGCTCCAAAGCAAATTAATGGCTAACAAAAAAATTGAAATTATTTGGGATAGTGTTGTTGAAGAAGTTATTGGAGACAATGATCCTAAAAATGTTAAGGGATTAAAAATTAAAAACGTAAAAACGAATAAAATTGATGAATTAAAAATTGATGGATTATTTATTGCAATTGGACATGATCCTGCAACTCAACTATTTAAAGATCAATTAGATATGGATAAAGAGGGCTATTTAACAACGAAACCAGATTCAACAGAAACAAATGTACCGGGTGTTTTTGCTGCAGGAGATGTTAAAGATAAAATATTTAGACAAGCTGTAACTGCTGCTGGAATGGGATGTATGGCAGCTTTAGAAGCAGAAAAATTTTTATCTCATTAAGTTATGTGCCCCGTATGTTGGATAAGTGGATTTATAGCTGCATTATTTGGAGGATCTTTTATAGCTGTTGCAAATCATCCAATATCTTGGATTTTAACTATAATTTTCATTTCTTACGCTGTTTATAAATTTTATGAAGCGAAGAAAAGAGGAAAAAAAATGAGTGATGAAACAAAAGATAGAAATAAAAAAACAATATTTAGATTTATTCAAGGTGTAGTTGTTGGTTCTATTGTTACTATAATTGTTTTTTATGGATTAACTTATAAAGAACATCAAAGAATGCATGAGCTTTTAGAGAAACATGGTATTGAAAAGCACGAACATTAGTTAACGTAAACTTTCACAAAAAAATTTTATTCTTTTCATAGCTTTTTTTAAATTTTTCATTGAGGTTGCATATGAAATTCTAAAGTAACCTTCTAATCCAAAAGCTGAGCCTTGCACAACTGCTACATTTGTTTTCTCGAGTAACTTTTGAACAAAGTCTGTATCTTTTTTTAATTTAGTTTTTTTATTCAAAAGACCTTTGCAACTTGGAAATACATAAAATGCTCCATTAGGTGTTAAGCAATTAATTCCTTTAATTTTATTTAAGCTCTTAACAACAAAGTCTCTTCTTTTTTTAAATTCCTTAGATCTTATTTTTATAAATTTCTGAGTTCCGTTTAAAGCTTCAACTGCAGCTGCTTGGCTTACAGAAGAAGGATTCGATGTTGATTGAGATTGGACTTTACGAATAGCTTTAATTATATCTTTTGGTCCTCCCGCATAACCTATTCTCCATCCTGTCATAGCATAAGATTTACTTACACCGTTCATGGTAAGAGTTCTATTTTTCAAATTAGATATTTGAGCGATGGTGAAAAACTTAGCTTTATCATATGTAATGTGCTCATAGATATCATCACTTAAAATTTGAATTTTCTTATATTTAATTAATACTTGAGATAATTTTTTTATCTCTGCTTTTGTATAACTTACACCTGTAGGATTTGATGGTGAATTTAATATTAGCCACTTTGTTTTTTTAGAAATTGCCTTCCTTAATTTTTGTGGTGTTAATTTAAAATTATCTGATTCATTGCATCTAACAATTTTTGGTTTACCGCCTGCTAATAAAACCATATCGGGATAGGAAACCCAAAAAGGTGCTGGAATAATTACTTCGTCTCTTCTATTTAGGGTTGCCATGAATGCATTATAAAGAACTTGTTTACCACCTGTTCCTACAGTTATTTCCTCTTTTGAGTACCTCAAATTATTTTCTTTTTTAAATTTTTTAATTATTGCTTTTTTTAAAGCTGGAGTTCCATCAACTGCTGTATATTTAGTATCACCTCTCCTAATAGCTTTTATAGCGGCATTCTTAATATTATTTGGTGTATCAAAATCTGGCTCACCCGCACCTAGCCCTATTACATCTTTGCCTGCTGCTCTTAGTTCTCTAGCTTTTTGAGTAACAGCAATAGTAGGTGATGGTTTAATCCTTTTTAAACTATCTGATATTATGCTCATTGAAATATAAAATTATTCTAATACGTTGTTTAATATATGGAAAATACTTATCAAGATTTAATTACAGATATTCAGAGTAAAAATCCAAAAATTAGTGGAAAACTTGAAGGTGGTAAAAAATTCAAAATTAAATCTGATTTTAAACCTGCTGGAGATCAACCAGAAGCTATAAAAAAATTAGTCCAGAGCGCCAATAAAGGAGAATTCAATCAAGTTCTTCTTGGAGTAACAGGATCAGGAAAAACCTTTACTATGGCAAAGGTCATTGAGGCAACAAATAGACCAGCGTTAATTTTAGCTCCAAATAAAACACTTGCAGCTCAGCTTTACGGTGAAATGAAGGGTTTCTTTCCAGACAATGCTGTTGAATATTTTGTCTCTTATTACGATTATTATACGCCTGAAGCTTATGTTCCTAGATCAGACACTTATATCGAAAAAGAGGCATCAATTAATGAACAAATAGATAGAATGAGACACTCGGCTACAAGATCTCTTTTAGAGAGAGATGATGTTTTAATCGTTGCCAGCGTATCTTGCATTTATGGTCTTGGATCAGTTGAAGCATACAGCAAGATGACTTTAACACTTCAAAAAAACTATGATTATAACAGAGAACAAATAATTAAATCTTTAGTTGCTCTTCAATACAAAAGAAATGATCAAAATTTTTATAGAGGAACTTTTAGAGCTAGAGGTGAATATCTTGAGATTTTTCCTTCACATCTTGAAGATAGAGCTTGGCGACTAAGTTTGTTTGGTGACAAATTAGAAAAAATCGAAGAATTTGATCCATTAACAGGTGATCAAGTTAGAGAATTAAACTTAATTAAAATTTATGCAAATAGTCATTACATAACTCCCAAACCAACAGTAGAACAAGCAATTATAAATATAAAAAAAGAGCTAGAAGTAACTTTAAAAAAACATAAGGCCGAAAACAAATTACTTGAAGCACAAAGATTAGAAGAAAGAACAAAATTTGATTTAGAAATGATTGAAGCGACTGGTTCATGTGCTGGAATTGAAAATTACTCAAGATTTTTATCAGGGAGAAAGCCAGGCGAACCACCTCCTACTCTTTTTGAATATTTTCCAGATAATACTTTAGTATTTGTAGATGAGTGTCATGTCACAGTGCCACAATTAAATGGAATGTTTAAAGGAGACAGGTCAAGAAAAAGCACTCTTGCAGAATATGGATTTAGACTTCCGTCTTGTATGGATAATAGACCTCTCAAATTTGAAGAATGGGATATGATGAGAACTCAAACAGTTTTTGTTTCAGCTACACCCGGACCTTGGGAGCTAGAGCAGACAAAAGGAAAATTTATTGATCAAGTAATAAGACCCACTGGTCTTATAGATCCAAATGTAGAAATTAGACCTGCAAAAAACCAGGTTGATGATTTAATGCATGAATGTAAAAAAGTTGTTGAGAAGAATTTTAGAGTATTAGTAACAACATTAACAAAAAAAATGGCAGAAGATTTGACTGAATATCTTCATGAAAATGGAATAAAGGTAAGATACCTGCACTCTGACATTGACACTCTTGAAAGAATTGAAATCATGAGAGATTTAAGAATGGGAGTATTTGATGTTTTGGTTGGAATAAACTTATTAAGAGAGGGACTTGATATACCAGAATGTGCCTTGGTTGGTATATTAGATGCTGACAAAGAAGGTTTCTTAAGATCTGAAACTTCACTTATCCAAACCATTGGTAGAGCTGCAAGAAATGTTGAGGGAAAAGTTATTCTATATGCTGACAAAGAAACTAAGAGTATTAAAAAAGCTATCAAAGAAACGGATAGGAGAAGACAAATACAGCTTAACTATAATAAAAAAAATAATATTGATGCAAAAACAGTAAAAAAAGAAATTAGTGATATTTTAGAAAGTGTTTATGAAAAGGATTATGTAAAAGTTAGTGAAGGTTCAAATATAGGTGGAAACCTAAAAAAACACTTAAAAGCATTAAACAAAAAAATGAAAGATTCTGCATCTAATTTAGAATTTGAAGAAGCTGCAAAAATTAGAGATGAAATCAGAAAACTAGAAAGTACAGAGTTAGAAATTACTTTAAATCCAAAAATAAGACAGTACGATGTTAAAAATAAACTCTATCCTAAGGGAAGATCAACCATGGGAATGCCCGGGACTAGAGCGCAAAAAGGAAAGAAAAAGTGGAAGCAAATAAAATAATCATTACCGGAGGTGCAACTCGAATTGGAGCTGCTATAGCTAAAAGGCTTGCAGGGCGAGGAGTTGAAATTGTTATACATTTTAATAAATCTAAATCTAATGCAGAAAAATTAAAAAAAGAGTTATCAAAAGAACAAACTAAAGTTTATCTTGTCAAAGGTGACTTAAGCAAAGAGACAGATGTAAATAAAATCTTAAAATTCGCTAAATCTAAATTAAAATATTTTGATTGTTTAATTAATAATGCTTCTTTGTTTGAAAATGATAAACTTGAAAATTTTAGTACTTCCAGTTGGGGCCGCCATTTAAGAACTAATTTAAGAACACCAGCATTATTATCAAAAGAATTTGCAAAAAATATTAGAGGCAAAAATAACAATATAATCAATATTATTGATCAAAGAGTTTTTAAATTAACTCCATATTTTTTTTCTTATACAATAAGTAAAACTGGCCTTTATACATTAACCAAGACCAGTGCAATGAGTTTGGCACCCAATATAAGAGTAAATGGAATAGCGCCTGGTCCTACAATAAAAAATAAAAGACAAACAGAGAAACATTTCAAGAAACAGTACATGGCTACTCCACTTAAAAAACAAGTCGACGTAGAAGAAATTTGTAACGCAGTTGACTTTTTTATAAAAAATAGGTCTATTACTGGACAAGTGTTGGCTATTGATAGTGGACAAAACTTAAATTGGCAAACACCAGATATAATGAGAGGTAAAGAGTGAAAAAGAATAATCTTAAAATAGTTAAAATAGATAGGAAAAAAAATTTATTTAACTATGAAAAAAAAGTATTAATTAAAGATTTAATATTAGATTTAAAACTTGGGTACTTCGATTTCGAAAAAGAGAAACCTCAAAAAGTAAAGTTCACTCTTGATGTAAACTATGAAGATAAGAAACCATCAAATGATAAAGACATTAAATCGATTGTAAACTACGCTAAAATTGTAAGATTAATTAAAAAATTAGTTAAAAATAAACATTATAACTTTTTAGAAACACTGGCTGAAGATGTTTTTGATGAACTATTTAAAGATAAAAGAATTGATAAAATCAGTCTTCAAATTGAAAAATTAGAAATAATGAAAGACTGTTCGTCAGTAGGAATTCAAATTTCTAAAAAAAGAAGTCATGATTAGTTCTGAATTAGGAAAAGAAGCAATTAAAAAAGAACTTCCATTAATACCCAAGCTCCCTGGTGTTTATAGGATGTTTAACTCAAAAAATGAAATATTATATGTTGGAAAAGCCAAGAATCTTCCAAACAGGTTAAAAAGTTATATATCGGAAAAAAATCATATAATAAGAACAGAAAGAATGTTGTCTCAAACAAAAAAAATTGAGATAACAACCACTTCTAATGAGAGTGAAGCTCTACTTTTAGAGGCAAACTTAATAAAAAAATATAAACCAAAATTTAATATTCTTTTAAGGGATGATAAATCGTTTCCATTTATTTTTATTGGAAATAAAGATAAATGGCCACAAATAAAAAGACATAGAGGTAAAAAAACTAAAGAGGGATTTTATTTTGGGCCATTTGCATCTGCTGGCTCAGCAAATTGGACAATTAAAATGATTCAAAAAATTTTTCATTTAAGAGTTTGTGATGATACTGTTTTTAAAAATAGAGAGAGACCATGTATTTTATATCAAATAAAAAGATGTTCTGGACCATGTGTTGGCTATATTAAAAAAGAAGAATATAAAAATTCTGTTGAAGATGCTATTGAGTTTGTTTCGGGTAAATCAAGAAGAATACAAAAAAATCTTTCAAATCAAATGGAAAAAGCAAGTGAAGATTTAGAATTTGAAAAAGCAGTAATATTACGAGATAGGATTAAAGCTTTAAATATTATTCAGTCATCTCAAAGAATTAATGAGGCAAACTTAGTAGAAGCAGATGTAATTGCTGGATACAAAGAGTCGGGTAAAACTTGTATTCAAGTATTTTTTTATAGATCTAAACAGAATTGGGGTAACCAAGCTTTTTTTCCTAAACATGACCCAGATGAAAAATTGAGTAATATTTTAAATTCTTTTGTTTCTCAATTTTATGAAAATAAAAGTGTTCCTTCTTTAATAATACTATCTGAAGATATTAAAGAAAAAAAGTTAATTGAAAAAACACTTTCTAAAAAAGAGATTAAGCAAATTAATATTTCTGTTGCAAAAAAAGGATCAAAATTAAAAGTTATTAACCAAGCAATTAAAAATGCAAAAGATAGTTTAAATAGGAAACTTTATGAAAGTCAAAATAATAAAGAACTATTTGATTCTGTTTCAAGAAAGTTTAATCTTGAAACAAATATAAGTCTTATTGAAGTTTACGATAATAGTCATATTCAGGGAACTAATAGCGTTGGAGCTTTAATTGCATTTGGGGATGAAGGTTTTATTAAAAAAAGATATAGAAAATTCAATATAAAGAAAAAAGACAACGAGCAAGATGATTATGGAATGATGCGAGAAGTTTTAAATAGACGGTTTAAAAGAGCAATTCAAGAGAAAGATAATTTTCTATCATTTCCAGATTTGGTATTGATAGATGGAGGTAAAGGACAATACTCATCAGCTAGAGAAACTATGAATGAGCTAGGCTTACACGATATACCGGTTGTAGCTATTGCAAAAGGCAAATACCGAAATAGTGGGAATGAAACTTTTTTTCATAATGGTAAAGATTATAAATTTGAAAAAAATGATCCTACTCTTTTTTTCCTTCAAAGAATAAGAGATGAATCCCATAGATTTGCAATAAGTGCACATAGGGCAAAAAGAAAAAAAGGAATAACAAGGTCGCTTCTAGATCAAATACAAGGAATTGGATCCATGAGAAAAAGGGCATTATTAAATCATTTTGGGTCAGCACGAGCAGTTGAATCTGCAAGCCTTGATGAGATAAAAACAGTAGAAGGAGTTGAGGAAAAAGTTGCAAAAAAAATATATAATTTTTTTCACGAATGAAAATTCCAAATTATTTAACTATAGGCAGGATTATAATTGTTCCTATATTTGTTTTTACATATTACTTGCCTGGCTTTTATGGAGATGTAATACCTTTTGCATTATTTGTTTTGGCTTCATTTACTGATTTTTTAGATGGTTTGTTAGCAAGAATGTATAAAGAAGAATCTAAATTGGGAGAATTATTAGACCCAATAGCAGACAAAATTATAGTAGCAACAGCTTTAATTTTATTAGTAATGGATGGAACAATAAAAAATTATGAAGTAATTGCTGCAATAATAATTTTAACTAGAGAAATATTAATTTCTGGATTAAGAGAGTTTTTAGCAAAAGGTAAAATTAACCTACCTGTATCAAGTCTAGCCAAGGCTAAAACATTTTTACAAATGATTGCAATTTCAGTTTTATTGACTGGAGAAACTGGAAATAAAATTATTAATTTTCAAGATTATAATGCACAAACTATTGGTATAATTTTACTTTGGCTATCTGCATTTTTAACTTTATATACTGGATATGAATATTTAAGAAAAGGTATAGATCATGCAATATCCGAAGATGAAAAAAACTAAGCTGCTCTCTTTTTTCTAACTAACTTTTCATAGCTAGAAGACAGATCTAAAATTAAATTACAAACCTCATAATTTTGTTCAAGAATTTTTGAAACTGGAGTTACTTCAGCTGCAGTGCCAGTTAAAAAACAACCAACAAAATTTGAAAGTTCTTTTGGTGAAATTTTTCTTTCATTAACTTTGATATTTTTGGATTTTGCTATTTCAATTACTGTTCTTCGTGTTATTCCATCTAAAAAACTATCAGGTATTGGGGTGTGCAATTCTCCATTTTTATCTTTAAAGAAAATATTTGCTCCAGTTGCTTCAGCTACATTTCCTTCGTGATCAAGCATTAATGAATCTGTGTAACCTTCTCTTTCTGCTTCGTGCTTTGAAAGAGTGCAGATCATATATAACCCTGAGGCTTTAGTGTCCCAAGGTATAGTATTGGGAGCAGGCCTGCTCCACTTAGAAATATTTAATTTTATACCTTCAGTTTTTAACTTAGGATCAAAATATGTTCCCCATTCCCATGTTGTTATTGCTACATGTATTTTAGTTTTTTGTGCTGACACTGCCATCATTTCACTTCCTCTCCATGCGAATGGTCTAACATATCCATTTTTAACATTTTGAACTGAAACTATTTTTTTAGTAGCATTATTAATTTCATCTTCTGAGTAAGGAATTGTAATATCCATTCTTTTTGCTGAATAAAAAAGTCTTTCCGTATGTTCTTCTAATTTAAATATTTCTCCGTCATAAACTCTTAATCCTTCAAATACACAGCTAGCATAGTGAAGACCATGACTTAAAACATGCAATTTCACATCATTCCAATCAACTAGTTCGTTGTTGTACCAGATTTTTCCTTCTCGTTGGTCGTAGGCTTTCATTTAGATTTAATTTTTAGATTTAATTTATTTAAAAAAATATCTTTGTATGTAGAATATGTCAATATAACTTACCAATTATGAAAGAGCTTTTATATTTAAAGGATGATCAATTAAAAGAATTCATTGAAAAAATCCATATGAGCTACAGAGAAACCTTCTCTGATGCTAAAAAAGTTCTAGATAAATATTCGATTGGAGTAGCTCATCACAAGGTGATTAATCTTATTTCCTTATATGAAGGCATAACTATATCAGAACTATTAAAAAAACTTAAAATAACCAAACAAAGTTTAAATAGAGTTTTAAAAGATTTAATAAAAATAGATATTATTTATTTTAAAAAAGGGCAGAATGATACGAGATTAAAACATGTATATTTAAATGAAAAAGGAATAAAATTATTTGATGAAGTTTTTAATATACAAAAAAGAAGAATTTATAATGCACTTGTAAATTCCAGTTCAAAAGAAGTAATAAATTTTAACAATATTTTAAATAAAATAATTAATGAAAAAATTTGAAGCACATATTCTAGTAGTTGATGATGATGACAGAATAAGAGATTTGGTTAAGCAATATTTAAATGAAAATAATTATTTTGTATCGACAGCAATTAATGCTGAAGATGCTCAAGAAAAAGTAAACACAATTAAGTTCGATTTGATAGTTTTAGATATAATGATGCCAGGTAAAAGTGGATTAGATTTTACTGAAGAAAATAAAAATAAAATATATACTCCGATTATTTTACTTACTGCAAAAGGGGAAGCAGATGAAAGAGTGCATGGTTTAGAAGCTGGCGCTGATGATTATCTTTCAAAACCGTTTGAACCTAAAGAATTATTGTTAAGAATAAAAAATATTTTAAATAAAACAAAATCAAAAAATATTAAAAGATTGATAGAATTTGGAAATGTAAAAATTAATCTGAATAAACATATAATACTAAAAAATAATAAAGAATATAAAATCAATAACACCGAAAAAACTATTTTAGAAGTAATGATTAATTCTCCAGGCAAATCTTTTTCAAGGGAAGAAATTGGAAAAATCATAAATTTAGACAAAGAAAGATCTGTAGATGTGATAATCACAAGGCTTAGGAAAAAAATTGAGCAAAATCCAAAAAATCCAAAATATTTACAAACTTTAAGAGGTGAAGGTTATGTTTTATGGATTGAGTAAATATCTAAAAAAAATTTTACCCAAGCAATTATTTTATAGAAGTTTAATAATTGTTGCTGCTCCAATTATTATTATGCAAATTACAATTTCAATTGTATTTTTTGATAGCTTATGGATTAAAACTAACAAAGGAATGACTAAAGCTTTAGTAAACGAAATTAGTACTTTTGTAGAAGTTTATAATAATAAAAATTATGACAAAGAAGAAACTACCAATCTATTTTCTGTTTACCAAGATTTAAATATAGAATTTATTCAAGATGAAAATTTTAATTATAGCTTTGATGAAAGATGGTTTAGCCCAATTGACAGAACGCTCAGAAGAGAATTAAAATCAAGATTTGGACCTGAGGAATTTTGGTTTAATACCACAAGTTACAAAGAATTAATCGATTTAAGAATTAAATATCAATCTGGATATTTTAAATTTTTAGTACCTAGAGATAGAGTAACAAGTTCATCAGCAAGAATATTTGCATTATGGATAACCTTGCCCGCTATTCTTGTAATTTTTATTGCTATATTATTTTTAAAAAATCAAACAAGACCAATAACAAAATTGGCTGAAGCATCTGAAAAATTTGGAAGAGGAGAAGATGTTGAAGAATATAGGCCTTCTGGAGCATTAGAAATAAGAAAAGCTGGATTAGAATTTGATAGAATGAGAAAAAGAATTCTAAGACATTTGAACCAAAGATCAGAGATGCTTTCTGGAATAAGCCATGACTTAAGAACACCTTTAACAAGAATTAAACTTCAATTAGCATTTATCAAAGATAAAGAAATTTCGAATAAGATCTCAAATGATGTTGATGAAATGGAAAAAATGCTTAATGAATATTTACAATTTTCTCGATCAAATTTTACAGAAAAAAGCGAAAAATTTAATTTGTCTGAACTTATTTTATCAACTACTAAAAAATATGAAAATAAAAATATTTTAGTTGATGAAGATAGTGAAGTTTTTTTTTATTGGAAGAAAAAACCTTATAAGAAGATGTCTAAATAATTTACTCGATAATGCAGTTAATTTCTCAAAAAATATTAAAGTTAAGCATCAAAAAATAAAAAGAAGTGTATTAATTTTTATAGAAGACGATGGCCCTGGTATCCCTTCTTCTGAGTATGAAAATGTATTTAAACCCTTCTATAAAGTTGATAAAAGTAGAAACCAAACAAAATCCAGTGTTGGTTTAGGTCTATCTATTGCTTCAGATATTATTCGTTCACACGGTGGAGATATTGAACTTGGAAAATCTGAAATGGGAGGATTAAAAATTAAGATCTTTTTGCCCGTTTAATTTTTTTTTTCTTTTTTAATTTTTCTAACAATTCGACTTTTTTTTCTAATTTTTCCACTCTCTTATTTAAAATATCAGTCTCTTCCTTACTGGTAAGTTTCATCTTAAATACTATCTCATCTCTTTGTGACTTTAAAATATTTAAGATCTCACTACCCAAGTCTTTGGAGGTCAAAAGACCTTGTTCAAAAAGTTTAGCAAATTTATCAATAACAAATCTAGATTTAGACATATATTTTATTAATAATTTAAAATAATATATTTACAATATGTTTATCAATAATTTTGACCCTATTGCTCTTAACTTTTTTTCTTTAGAAATAAGATGGTACTCATTATCTTATATTTTTGGAATAGTATTTGCTTGGATATATTGTAAAAAATTTTTAATTAAAGATGAAAAAATTTTAAATTTATTTGATGATTTAATTTCATATATAATTATCGGTATAATTTTAGGTGGCAGACTAGGTTATATAATTTTCTATAATTTTAGTTATTACTCAAAAAACTTATTAGAAGTTTTCATGATATGGGAAGGTGGTATGTCATTTCATGGTGGTCTATTGGGGGTAATTTTTGCAGTATATATTTTTAGTAAAAAAAATAATATTAGTTCATTTTTATTTCTTGATTTAATTTCAATGACCGCACCAATAGGTATTTTTTTAGGAAGAATTGCCAATTTTATAAATTCTGAACTTTATGGAAAAGAAACTGATTTATTTTGGTCAGTAAAATTTGAAAGAATAGATAATACTTTTAGACATCCTTCTCAAATTTATGAGGCACTTTTTGAAGGTATAATATTATTTATATTATTAAATTATGTTTTTAGAAAGTTTCTCTATAAATCACCGGGTGTAATTTCTGCTTTATTTTTAATTTTTTATTCAAACTTTAGATTTTTTATTGAATTTACTAGGGAACCAGATATCCAAATTGGTTATATTTTATTTAATTTAACATTGGGACAAATATTAAGCTTTTTGTTTTTAATGTTTGGGCTATTTTTATTTTATAAAAAAAATGAGTCTTAATAAAAATTTAATAACTTTAGATAAATTTATTAATCAAGCCTTGTACAGTCCAAAAAAAGGTTTTTACATGAAAAAAAATCCTTTTGGTAGCGAGGGTGATTTTTTAACATCGCCAAATATTTCAATACTTTTTTCAGAAATGTTATCAGTATGGACAATTGCATTTTGGCAAAATTTAAAATGTCCCAAAAAAATTAATTTAATTGAACTGGGATCTGGTAACGGACAAATGATATATGACATGATAAATTCGTTTAAAAATTTTCCTAAATTTTATAAGTCTTGTAAATTTTTTATATTAGAAAAAAGTCCTTATCTAAAAAAAATCCAAAAGAAAAAACTTAAAAAATTTAATATTAAATGGATAAGAAACATAAACGAATTAAAAAACGAACATAATATATTTATTGCAAATGAATTTTTTGATTCCTTACCCTTTAAACAATTTTTTAAGATCAAAAATAAATGGATGGAACGATTTGTCGTGGTAGATAAAAAGAAGCAAAACTTTACAAAAATTGTTTCTAATATTAGTAAAATTGAAAAAAAACTAGGATTTAAAATATCAACAAATCAGAAAGTAATTGAATATTCTCCCTTAACACTAGAATATTTAAAAATTATTTCAAAAAAAATACAACATAAAAAAGGATGCCTTTTAATAATTGATTATGGATATTTAGATGATCAAATGAAAGATACGATGATGTCAATAAAAAAACATAAATATACTAATATTTTAAAAACTTTTGGAGATTCTGATATAACTTACAAATTAAACTTTAAAATTTTAAAAAAAATTATAAAAAATTTAAAACTAAAATGCCAAGCAATAACATCGCAAAGAAATTTTTTAATAAGTCTTGGAATCCAGCAAAGAGCAGAAATTTTATCTAAAAACTTACCTTTTTCTAAAAAAGCAGATATCTACTATCGTTTAAAGAGACTAATTGACAAAGATCAAATGGGCAACCTATTCAAAGTAATGTTAATTACAAATAAAAATATTGATTTTAAAGTAGGATTTGAAATTGATTAAATCAAAAAAACTTAAAAAATTCAAAAATATTAAGCATGGATTCTTTAATAGTATAGGTGGAGTCTCGACAAGACAATACAAAAGTCTAAATTGTGGAATTGGCTCCAAAGACAAAAAAATAAATGTAATAAAAAATTTAGAAATTGTATCCAAAAAAATCAATGTGAGAAAAAATAAGTTAATTTTATTGAGGCAAATACATAGTAATAAAATTTATTATATAAAAAAAATTCCCAAAAAAAAATTAGTTGGTGATGGTATAATTACCAGTTCTAAAAATATAGCTCTTGGAATTTTAACAGCAGACTGCGCTCCAATTTTATTTTATGATTCTAAAAAAAATATTATTAGTGCTGCACATGCTGGTTGGAAAGGAGCGTATAAAAAGATAGTTGTGAAAATGATTAATTATTTAAAAAAAAAAGGTAGTAAATTAAATGATTTGATTGCAATAATCGGACCTTGTATTTCTCAAAGAAATTATGAGATCAAAGAAGATTTTATAAAAAAATTTTTAAATCAAAGCCAAGCCAATAAAAGACATTTTATAAGGAAAAATAATAAAATTTATTTTGATTTGAAAAGCTATATTTTTCAACAATTAAAAAATACAGGCATTAAAAATATAGAGATAATTAAAAAAGATACATTTAATCCAAAAAATAAATTTTTTAGTGCTAGAAGATCTTTAAAAAATAAAATTGATGATTATGGTAGAAATATTTCAATAATTATGATTAAATAATCTTTTTCATAAAAATAATGAAGCTACTTACAGGAAATAGCAATAAAAATCTTAGTCAAAAAATATCAAAATTTTTAAAAACGAAATTAGTACATTCAAGCATTAAAAAATTTGCTGATGGTGAAATTTATATTGAGATTAACGAAAATATAAGAGGTAATAGTATATTTTTGATTCAATCTATAAGTCCACCTGCAAACGACAATCTTATGGAACTTTTACTTTGCATTGATGCGCTTAAAAGATCTTCTGCGAAAAATATTACCGCTGTAATACCTTATTTTGGTTATGCAAGACAAGATCGTAAAGTTGCTCCCAGAACATCTATTTCAGCAAAACTTATTTCAAATTTAATAACTAAAGCAGGCGCTGATAGAGTTGTTACTGTAGATTTGCACGCAGGACAAATTCAAGGATTTTTTGATATTCCTGTTGATAACCTTTTTGCTACTCCAATTTTTTCAAGACATATAAAAAAAAATGTTAAAGGAAATAATTTAATTTGTGTTTCACCAGATGTAGGAGGGGTTGAAAGAACAAGAGCTCTAGCTAGAAAATTAGATGTTGGAATAGGAATAATTGATAAAAGAAGACCTGCGCCAGGAAAATCTCAAGTTATGAATGTTATAGGAAATGTTAAAAATAAAACATGTATAATAATTGATGACATAATTGATTCTGGAGGAACAATCGTTAATGCTGCTCAAGCCTTAATCAACAGAGGAGCTAAAGATGTGCATGTATATATAACTCACGGCGTTCTAAGTGGTGAAGCAGTAGAAAAAATTAAAAAGTCACGTATAAAAAATTTAGTGATAACAGACACAATAGATAATTCAAATAAGATAAAAAAAGCTAAAAATATTGAAGTATTATCAATTTGTAATTTATTAGGAGAAGCAATAAAACGTATATCAAATTCAACGTCTGTATCAGATTTATTCAAATAAATTTCTTGTAAAATTTACAATCATAAGTTAAAAACCATCACTTTATGAATTCATTAGAAGCATCAATTAGAAACACAAAAACCAAAGGTGACCTTAATACTTTGCGTCAAAAGGGCGAGGTTCCTGCTATAATTTATGGAGGAACTGAAGAAAATCAAAAAGTCTCTCTATCAAAAAAACAAATTAAATATCTAATTGAACAAGAAAATTTTTTATCAAACATTATCAGTTTAAATATTGGCGGACAAACTATCAAAGCATTACCAAGAGAAGTTACTTATGATATTTTAACTGATGATCCAATTCACATAGATTTTTTAAGAATTGTAAAAGGTGCAAAAATAATTATAGAGATTCCTGTTAGGTTTATAAATAATGAAAAATCACCTGGTTTAAAAAGAGGTGGAGTTCTTAATATAGTAAGAAGAAAAATTGAATTAAAATGTGCAACTGAAAATATACCAAATGAATTAGTCGTAGATCTCGAAGGCCTAGAAATTGGAACAAGTATAAAAATTTCTTCAATATCTTTACCTGAAAATGTCACGCCTACAATTCAAGGAAGAGATTTCGTGGTTGCAACAGTTGCTGCACCAACAGTTTTCAAAGAGCCTGAAAAACCTGCTGAAGGAACTGAGGCAGCTGAAGGAGCTGAAGGAGCTGAAGGAACTGAGGCAGCTGAAGGAGCTACAGCAGAAACAGCAGCAAAAGAAGGTGGTGAAAAAACCCCTGAAGGTGAAAAAGGTAAAGAAGATCAAAAAAAAGATCAAAAAGCTCCGCCTGAAAAAAAATAAATTATCAAAAGTGAATATTTCTAAAATTTAAATTTAATTATGAAATTGCTTGTAGGGTTAGGTAACCCAACTCCTGATAGTCATGATAATCGTCATAATATTGGATTTAAAATTATAGATGCAATAAATCAAAAGTTTAAGCTTTCAAAGCAAAAACCAAAATTCAAAGGTCTATTGACCACTGGTAATATTTCGAACAAAAAAGTGTATGCAATTAAACCATTAACTTTTATGAATAACTCTGGAATTTGTATTAGAGAATTAATTGAATACTTTAAAATAGATTCTGAAAATGTAATTGTTTTTCATGATGATTTAGATGTAGACTTCGCAAAAATAAAAGCAAAATTTGGTGGTTCAAGTGCTGGACATAATGGTATTGAGTCAATAGATAAATTTATTGGAAAAGATTATTCTAGAATAAGAATTGGAATAGGAAAGCCAGAAAAAAAAATTGAAGTTTCAGATTTCGTTTTAACAAACTTTACTGAAGATGAAAAAATTGAATTAGAAAAAATTATTCAAAATATTTTAGAATCATTGCCTATTTTGATTGATCAAAAATTAGATTTGTTTTCTAGTACTGTAAATAATAAATAAATGGGATTTAAGTGTGGCATAGTTGGTTTGCCAAATGTAGGAAAATCTACTCTATTTAATGCACTAACAAATTCAAGTAAAGCTCAAGCTGAAAATTTTCCTTTCTGTACAATCGATCCAAATATTGGAATAGTTCCGGTTCCAGATGAAAGATTGGATAAACTAGTTTCTATTTCAAACTCAAAAAAAAAAATTAATACTACCATTTCATTTGTAGATATTGCAGGTTTAGTTGAAGGAGCCTCTAAAGGAGAGGGATTAGGAAATAAGTTTTTATCACATATAAGAGAAGTAGATGCAATAATACACATGATTAGATGTTTTGATTCTGAGGATATTCAAAATGTTAATCCAAATGTTGATCCTGTAAGAGATTTAGAAATTATAGAAACTGAAATGAAGCTTGCTGACTTAGAATCAATACAAAAAAGATTGGACAAAAAAAATAAAAAAAA
>CACJRJ010000013.1 GCA_902595725.1 uncultured Pelagibacteraceae bacterium | reverse complement strand
CAGGAACACCTGCAACAAACATTTTTCTGGAATCTCTAAATTTAAAACAATCATTAGAAACATTTTCTCTGACAATTTTTTGCAAAAGATCTCTAGATTTTGGACCCGCAATGCCAAGTCCGTGAAACTCATCAGATCTATTTTTGTATTGTAAATTAAATTTTTCTAAGTGGCTTTCAAACCATCTTCTGTGCATTTCTTGTGCTGCTCCAGATCCAAAAACCAAAAATTCATTTTCGTCTAAGCATGCAACTGTTAAGTCGCCATAAAGTTTTCCCCTATATGTAAGCATTGGTGTTAAAGAAATTCTTCCAGGTTTTGGTAACTTGCCTGCCATAATATGATCTAAAAATTTTCTAGCATCTGGGCCTTTGAATTCATGCTTTGAAAAGTTAGCTACTTCAGTTACACCTACATTTTCTCTTACATTTATTACTTCTTTTGAAACATAATTATGAGATCTTGATCTTTTAATTGTTGGTTCTTCGTAAGCATCTTTTTTATTATTAGCAAACCACAAAACATTTTCTAAACCAAAAGAATCTCCCATTACAGCTCCTTGCTCAACAAATCGATCATATAAGGCTGTTGTTTTTTGTTTTCTACCTTTTGGTAAAGTTTCGTTTGGAAAAGTCATTATAAATCTTCTTTCGTAATTTTCTGATGATTTAATTGTTCCATATTGTGGAGATGCATAATCTCCAAATCTTGCAACATCCATAGCCCAAACATCAATTGATGGTTCACCATCTATAATCCATTCTGCAATACATTTTCCAACTCCACCTCCTTGGCAAAATCCTGCCATAACACCAACGGCTACCCAGTAGTTTTTCATCCCAGGAACAGGACCAATCAAAGGGCTTCCATCTGGGCCAAATGTAAATGGTCCATTTACTATATTTTTTATTCCTGCTTTTTCTAAGGCTGGCATTCTCTCAAATCCAATAGCTAATCTATCTTGAATATTATCTAATTTTGGTTCTAAAAGTTCATGCCCAAAATTCATTGGAGTTCCTTCTACTTTCCAAGGAGTAGACTTTTGCTCATATGTGCCAAGCAACATACCTTTTCCTTCTTGCCTAAAATAAATATTACCTTCAAAATCTGTGCCAATCGGAAGTCTTTGATCTCCTAATGCTTCAATTTCTGGAATAGCTTCTGTAATTAAATAATGATGCTCCATAGGCTGTACTGGTAAATTTAATCCAGCTAAATTTCCAACTTCTCTTGCCCATAGTCCTCCAGCATTAATAACAATCTCAGTATTTATATTTCCTTTATCAGTAACTATATTCCATGAACCATCTTCTTTTTGCTTTGTATCTTTAACAACTGTGTGCGTATAATATTTTCCTCCATGAACTTTGGCGGCTTTAGCAAAAGCATAGGTAACTCCTGATGGGTCAACCTCTCCATCTATTGGATCCCACAATGCTAATAAATATCTGGATGGGTCAATTAATGGATTTTTCTTTTTTACTTCTTCAAGTGAAATAAACTCTTGGTCTAGACCCATATATCTTGCTTTTGATCTTTCTCTTTTTAGATATTCTGCCCAGACATCATTTGAAGCTAAATAAAATCCTCCACTTGGTTTAAATCCGCAAGAGTGTCCTGACTCTTTTTCTATTTCTTTGTAAAGACCAATTGTGTAGGCCATCATTCTAGAAATATTTGGATCATTAGAGATTACATGAACATTTCCAGCGGCATGCCAAGACGATCCTGAAGTTAACTCGTTTCTTTCAAGCAAAACACAATCTTTCATTCCAAATTTTGAAAGATGATAAAGAATTGAGCAACCAACAACACCTCCACCAATTATTACTACTTTGGCATGATTTTCCATAACTAGTATTTAATTTCTTTGTTAACTTTTTTCAAAGTTTTATCAGTTCCATGATGAAAATGTTTGCTCATATCGGGCATATACATCATAGAAATTGGTTTTTTTCCAATTGCCACTGCCATTTCTCTTACATGGTGAGCTTCTGCCCCACAACAAATTCCAATAAAATTAATATTTTGTTTTAAACAATCTTTTGCGAATTCTGCCATTTCAAATCTATTACAAAATAGATTATCTAGAGCTACAGGGAAAGCATTTCCTCCAGGTATACAATCACAACCATGATCTGTTTGATTTAAAAAACCTGGTTCTTCTTCAGTAGTTCTGTATGGAACGGGTAGACCTGCTACATGACAAGAAACATTTTTTCTAACTTCTTTAAGCAATTTCATTGTCATTTTTGGACCTCTATAACAATTTAAACCAACAACATCTGCTCCAAGGTCTTCAATTATTTTACAAGCGTCTTGAGCTGTGTATCCATCTCTTGTTAAATCTCCTCTTGGTATTGCAAAATTTGCAACTGCTATTAAACCTTCATCCTTAATAGCTTTTAGAGCAATTTTCATTTCATCAACCCAATTAATTGTTTCTGCTACAATGAAATCAACTCCAGCTTCTTTTGCCCATCTAACTTGTTCTTCATACATTTTTTGACATTCTTTAAATGTTGAGCTGTCTTTTGGATCAAAAATATTTGTATTAGCAACATCACCGCATACCATTAAATCTAAATCTTTGAATTCAGCTGCAGCATCTTTTGCAATTTTAAGTGCATTTTTCTGCATTGGTTCAAGTAAATCTTCTTTTCCTATAATTCTTAATTTTTCTCTATGACCGTAATAAGTAAATGCTTGAACGACATCAGATCCTGCTCTAATAAATTCTCTATGTAATTGAGTAACTACATCAGGGTTTTCTAAAACAACTGTTGGAACAAATCCTCCAGCTGACAAATATCCTCTTCTTTCCATTGCAAAAAGGTAACCTTCTGCACAAAGAACAGGTCCTTCATTTAATCTTGTTATTAAATCTTTTTTCATAAATGCAATTGTAAATCTTATTTTTAAATTAAAATCTTTGCAAAAACATTTTGTCTACAACTGATAGTTGAAATAGATTTGCATTTTTTTTTTCAATATGTTCTGATGCTATTTTAATTAATTAAAAGGGAAATAAATAATGAAAATAAAAAATATAATTCTTTCAGCTCTTGTAGTTTTAGGCTTCACTTCATTTAGTGGTGTTGCTAATGCAGGATGTGGAAAGCTAGTTATTGCTGAGCAAAACTGGGCGTCAGCTGAATTGATGGCTAACGTAGATAAGATCATTTTAGAAAAAGGATATGGTTGTGAGGTTGAATTAGTGCCTGGTGCAACTATGCCAACTTTTACTTCAATGAATGATAAAGGAACACCAGACATGAACCCTGAACAATGGGCAAATGCTGTTTACGAACCTTTAAAAGTAGCAGTAAGTGAAAAAAGAATATTCGTAGCGAATAAAGCTCCGATTACTGGACTTGGAGAAGGTTGGTGGATAACTCCTGGAACTGTTGAGAAGTATCCTCAGATAAAAGGAATGACTGCTCTTGAAATACTTGAGCATCCAGAATGGTTTCCAGATAAAGAAGACCCTTCTAGAGGAGCTTTTGTAGGATGTCCTGCAGGTTGGGGATGTCAATTAGCAAATGCAAATTTATTTGTAGCTTACGAAATGGAGAAAAAAGGTTGGAATTTAATTGATCCAGGTTCTGCTGCAGGTCTAGATGGAACAATTTCAAAAGCATCAGACTCAGGAAAACCATGGTTTGGTTATTACTGGAACCCAACTTCAATGGTTGGAAAATATGGATTAATTCCAGTTCCTTTTGGTGTAGATTTTGCTGGAAGAGATAACTGGGACAATTGCATAATGAAACCAGCTGGCGAGTGTGCAAATCCAAAACAAACTGCTTGGACAAAGTCAGAAGTAAATTCACTTATTACTAAAAGCTTCGTAGAAAATGGTGGAAAAGAAGCTGTGGCGTATGTTGAAAAACGTACTTATCCTGGTGATATTATGAATGGAATGCTTGTATACATGGCAGACAATCAAGCTAAAGGTTCAGATGCAGCAATTGAGTTTTTGAAAAAGCATGAAGATCTATGGAGTAAATGGGTATCTTCATCAGCTAAGAAAAAAATCAAAGCTGGTCTTTAATATATAAATTATTTATCGAGCCTATCAAAAAATAGGCTCGTTAATTTTTTAGGAATTTAATGGAATTTTTTACTAAGTTTCCTGTTATGGAACGTTCGGCGCTTGCTGAATTTAGAAAAAGTATCGATTTCGCTTTTAGAGATTTTTCAAGAGCATATGGAGATAGTATAGAATCATTTTTTGATCCATTATTATATTTTTTAGTCTGGTTAGAAAAATTGATGATGAATTCTCCATGGCCAATAATCATAGGTATAATTTGCGGTTTGGCCTGGATGGCATCAAAAAGTTGGAAGCTTGTTTTAGGTGCAGCAATATCTTTCTTTTTAATAGGTTACTTTGGAATGTGGAAAGATTGTATGGCTACAGTCGCAATCATAACTGTATGTGTAATCATATGTATGACTGTAGGAATACCAATGGGTGTTATAATGGCTCGTTCTAATAGGGCTGAAAGAACAATATTACCTGTTTTAGATATGATGCAAACAATTCCAAGTTTTGTTTATTTAATTCCAATACTTATGTTACTTGGTATAGGTAAAGTTCCTGGTTTAATAGCTATTTGTATATATGCAGTTCCACCGATAATAAGGTTAACAAACTTAGGTATAAGAGAAGTAGATAAAGAAACAATAGAAGCAAGTGAAGCTTTTGGTGCAACAAAATTACAAAAATTAAGAACCGTACAAATACCTTTGGCTCTTCCAACTGTATTTGCTGGTGTTAATCAAACAATTATGATGGCTTTAGCAATGGTTGTTATTGCTTCTATGATTGGAGTAAAAGGTTTAGGAGTGCCTATTTTAAGAGCAGTTTTAAACCAATATTTGGCTCTAGGATTGTTTAACGGTTTAGCGATAGTAGCTTTAGCGATAATTTTTGATAGGGCTGCTCAAGAATATGGTCGAAGAATACAAAAGCATAGAGGAATAAAAAGATAACCTGACCAATTTGTCTCTGCGATTTTTATAGACAGTCTTTTTAAAATAAATAAATATCCCTGAATGAATTTTTCTTTAGAAATTGGTCCTAAAACTGACTTAGATACTTTGCCAGCATTAAAGGATGTATATGTAACTATGCTACCTGGTGGTGATTATAAAGAAACCTCAGAACAAGCTTCTAAATTAGTCAAAAAAGGCTTCAATCCAATACCCCATTTTCCAGCTAGATCTATTGAAAATGAAGAACAACTAAAAGATTTTGTTAATAGATGTAAAAATGTAGGTGTAAAGCAAGCTTTAGTTATAGGCGGCAGTAGAGACCCTATTGGAAAATTTGATAGCTCAATACAACTATTGGAGACAGGATATTTTGAAAAGATGAAGATAGGAATCGCTGGACATCCAGAGGGGAGTCCTGATATATCCGATTCAAAATTAGAAGAAGCTATGAAAGATAAAAAGCCTTATGCGGACTATATAGTGACTCAATGGTTATTAGATCCTCAATTAATAGTAGACTTTATTTCTAAACAAACAGTACCAGTTCATGTCGGAATTACTGGACCACTAAAAATCACTAGCTTAATTAAATTTGCTAATATTGTAGGTGCAAAAAATTCCATAAACTTTCTTAAATCTAATTTTAGTAAGGCGTTAGATTTATTGAAACCTAAAGACCCAAATGACTTAATTGGGAAAGTTAAATCGCATACTGATTTCTTCCACATTTATACATTCGGCGGCTTGAAGGAAACAAACAAGTGGTTGATGGAGAACAAATATGTCTAATGAATTTGACTATACTAAACTAAAACATGTAACTTCAGTTGATCAATCAGATCGTGAAGTTCCATACAATTTAAGACAGAGTGGACCAACAAAAGTTGAAATGTTAATTTCAACAAGAGTAAGAAAATCTCCTTATTGGCATTTATCAATGCAAGCAGGTTGTTGGAGAGCAACAGTTTATAATCGTATTTATCATCCAAGAGGCTATGTTAAGCCTGAAGATGGTGGAGCAATGGTTGAATATGATGCGATTGTTAATCATGTTACAATGTGGAATGTTGCTGTTGAAAGACAAATTAGAGTAAAAGGCCCAGACGCAGAAAAATTTACTGACTATGTAATAACTAGAGACGCAACCAAAATCTCTCCAATGAGAGCAAGATATGTAATTTTATGTAATGCTTATGGTGGAGTTTTAAATGATCCAATTCTTCTTAGAATTTCAAAAGATGAATTTTGGTTTTCATTATCAGACTCTGATATTGGAATGTATCTTCAAGGTGTTAATCATGATGGAAGATTTAATTGCACAGTTGAAGAAATTGACGCTTGCCCTGTACAAATTCAAGGCCCAAAATCAAAAGCTTTAATGAAAGATTTGCTTGGTGATCAAGTTGATCTGGACAATATGCCTTTCTATGGCTTGGCTGAGGTTAAAGTTGCTGGAAGAAGCTGTGTAATTTCTCAATCTGGTTTCTCAGGAGAAGCTGGATATGAAATATATTTAAGAAATGCAACTTTATATGCTGATGATATGTGGAACGCTGTTCTTGATGCTGGAAAAAAACATAATTTAATGGTTATCGCTCCCGCTCATCATAGAAGAATTCAAGCAGGGATTCTTTCATGGGGACAAGACATGGATCAACAACATAATCCTTTTCAGTGCAACCTTGGTTATCAAGTTTCTTTATCAGGAAAAGGTGAATGGAATAAGAAGACTGATTATGTTGGTAAAGCAGCTTTAGAAAAAATGGGTGCTGAAATTAAGGCAGGAAAAAAACCTTATAAACTTCAATTAGTTGGACTTGAATTAGGAGGAAAACCAATTGAAGAATATGCACCAGATTTTTGGTTAATATCAAATGCTGATGGTGGAGATCCTGTAGGGTTTATTACATCGCCTTGGTATCACCCTGAAAAAAAACAAAACATTGCAATGGGATATGTTCCTTTTGATGGAACTTTAAATGCTAACGGTTTTCCTAAAGGTAAAGTTGGAACTAAATATAAAGTTCATTTACCTTCTAAATATTCTGATACTCCAGGAACACCTGTTGATGCAGTAGTGGTTGATATACCATTTAAAGAATCTTTCCACGCAAATACAAGAGAAGTAGTTAAAGGTTAATAATTTTTAATAGGGGAAATTAATATTTCCCCTATTTTTCAGTTTGAATATTATGTTTGCACAGTTTTTAAGTATTGTATTTAGTTCTATAAAGCTCGATAAAAATTTATATAGTGATAATAGATTTTTTGGTGAAGCAGGAATATATTTCGCCGGATTAGTAATGATTCTGGACGGTATTGCTGGTGCTGTAGCTGCAAACTCAATCATTAAAACTTCTATAGGCATTTCTGGATTAACTGCAATTTTAACTTGGCTTGTTTGGGCAATTTTTATTTATGTAATCGGAGTTAAATTATTTTCTGATAAAGAAACAAAAGTAACATTTAGAAAAATATTAATAGCTGTTGGATACGCTCATGCACCTGGTTTGCTAAGATTTTTTGCTGTTACGCCAGAATTTGTAATTCCCATTGTATTTTTGACTCAATTTTGGATTTTTGCATCTTTAATAATTGCTACTAAACAAATTCTAAATTTAAAATCTAGTTTTAAAGCCTTTGGAATTGTATTCTTGTCTTTTTTAATTATAGTATTTTTATCTATCTCATTTGTAATGAGTAGAATGGATTCCTTGCCTATAAGTAATATTAGTTAAAGTGGAAATATAGTTTTTGATATTCTACAAGATTTACATAGCTTGTATCCTGTAAGCATTAAATTTTCAGTCACACTTTTATCAATATTTTTACATTCCTCACAAATATCGTCTAATTCACTTTCAATTGTTTTATTTTTATCTATATCTTCAATCATTATCAGTTAATCCAGCGCCAGCGCCCCCTATTTTCAGCGATTCTGTCTCTTCAACAAATGTTTCTTCTGACAATTTGTAAAGCTCACTCCATTCATTTTCGTTAAATAAATTATTATTTTCTAAAAAACTAATATTTATAATCTTACAATTTTCTAAAATTTCATTTTTTAAATAATTTGAATAGATAGACTGATTTAGATTAAGTAAAAATTCTTTTTCATCAATTTTTAAAAAAATTTTTTTACCTATAATCTCAGATGCTCTACTTACGAAAGGTAAAAATAATATTGGAAAAGCTACATTTGATATTTGAATATTATTTTTCTTGTTTAGCAAATTTACCTGATCAATAAAATTAGTACCTAAAATAATTGGACAAAAAGAATTTTTGTTTGCTTCATTTATATCTGAGATTAAAGCTATTTTTTGGAACTGCTTGTTTTTACAATCTTTTAAATATTTATTTAAATTTTTTATTCCAGCTAATCCAAATAATTCTAGCAACCTCATATTCTTTCCTACTTCCTCAGCAATTCCCCAAGAAAAACCTGCGCTTTTTGTTGCTCTTTTTGAAGTCGTGTCTATTTCACTTAATGTTTTCATTAATTTAAAGAATTATACACCCAGTGATCATTAAATTTTTTTAATTCATTTGGTAATGGTGCGCCTTGAAACATACTTATTCTTAACCATTTATCTGATTTAGGATCAAATTTTACTGCTCCAAAAAATGATAATTTCAACCTCAACATATCTATAGGCATTAGATTAGATCCAATAGTATTATCTTGAATTTCTGAGTAAGGAAATTTTTCTGAAATAAATGCTCTTCTTACAACATGCCTAAGGTCATTATTTTCTATTAAGAATCTGCCGATACTTAAGCTATTTTTTTGATTTGATATTCTTTCATATAGCTTTTTTATATCCCTGGCTATTGCCAAAGGTTGTTCTAAATCTGATCCTTGTTCGTTATATCTTTTTGCTATTCTTGGTTCCTCTTTATTTTTTGAAATAAACCAAAAATTTTCATTGCTTTCTTTTTTATTAAAATCAATTTTTAAAATATCAGTGTATTTTTCTTCTAATATATTTCTTAAATCTAGTATAGTTCTGTCTCCTGGTATATTAAAGAATTTTTCTTCCTCAGAACTCATTTGATGAATTAAAGGATCAACAATAGAATCGTAAGGTTCTAGCATCATGGAAACAATATACTCTGAACACTCTAAATCTAGATTTTTTTCTGTCCATAAATATAGATTATTAAAAGAAAATTCTTCTTGAAAATTAAAAGTACTAATAAAATTTAGCAATTTATTTAAATCTGTTATTAATTGTTTTATTTTATTTTTTTGAAATTCACTTTCCGTATTCCAAGAGGTTATATTCTTTAGAGATTTTTTTAAGCATTCAACAAAAATATCAAAATCTTCTTTTTTTACATTTTTTACTTCTCTAATTTTTTTTAAAGCTTTTTCCCTGGCAAGTATCCAATTATTTAAAAGTGTTGGATGATTTACAATAAAAGGTGCCATTCCAAGACCTGTAGAATTTCCAATTCCTAAATTTCTAGAAATTTCTTTATCTAGTTCAACAAACTTTTTTGGATTTCTATAATTTGCTATATGATTAACTTGATCAAAAGTAAATTGTCTAACTAAATAAACTAACATCATTTCCAATCTGAATGGTCCACAAATTTCTTCTCTATTTTTAATTCTAAACCTATCAGCCAGTCCAAATTTTCCTGATCCATAAACAGCAGTAGTTCTATAAAGGTATCCAACTTTTGATAAAAATTCTTTATCAGGTTGTCTTCCATTTGAAAGGCTATCTATAACATGCTCAAAAGCTCTGACTGATTTATTTGCCCTTGAAAGCGTTAATTCCTTATATGAAAGTCTACCAACTTCTTGTTTTGGAACATTTAGTTCTAATCTCTCAATATCTTGTTTTGTAGGAATCCCATCATGTAATACAAAAGCTGCATCCCATTTTGTTGCAATTACTCTATCTGATCTTTCTTCGTCACTTATTTTATTTGCAAAGCAAATTAACGAATAAGTTCTATTTTTTTTTGAAAATGAATAAACTGCTCTTCCATATCCATTTTCGTCTAAATCAAATAGATTTTTATTATATTCCCAATCTTTAAATTCTTTTAAAAAAGATCTTAAAAAAGATAATTTTGATTGATGAAAAGATCCAAGTCTTGATAATTTCATAATAACCTTTGGATCTCTTAGTTCTATTTGCATTTTAAATATTTTTATAAAAATTATACCAATTATTTCCTAAAATTCCTTCTACTTCACCTTGGTTAAATCCAATTTTTTTTAGGCCAGTTTCCAAATTTTTAAATCCTCTTGCATCTTCAAACCAGGCTGGTTGTTTTGGAAAACCAGCTTTATTTTTTGCTCCTTCTCCATAATTTTTTGTTTTTGTCCAAGTACCATTTCTCATCCATTCAACTATTGCATCTGGTTGTTTTAAACATAAATCTGAACCTATGCCTATATTCTTTACTCCTATCAATTCAGCAGTTTTTGCTGTCATTTCACAAAAGTTTTCTAAATTACAATTAGTTCCATCTTTAAGGTGGTGAGGATATAATGAAAGACCAATCATGCCACCGCTATCAGCTAAAGTTTTTAATAATTCATTAGATTTATTTCTGATTGCCTTGTGCCAAAATAATGGGTTTGCATGAGTTATTGCAATTGGCTTTTCACTTATCTCTATTGCGTCAAATGTACTTTTTTCCGCAGAATGAGACATGTCAATTACAATACCAACTCTATTCATTTCTTTAATAACTTCTTTTCCAAAATTAGTAACTCCACTATCAATTTTTTCATAACATCCTGTGGCTAGAAGAGATTGATTGTTATAAGTAAGCTGCATAAATTTACATCCTAGATGATGTATTTTTTCAATTAAGTTAATGTCATCTTCGATTGGTGAGCAGTTTTGAAAACCAAAAAATATAGCTGTTTTTTTTTGTTCTTTAGCTTTTTCTATATCTTTATAACTTTTACCATGAAAAATTAAATCAGAATTATCTTTAAAATATATATTCCATTCATCTATTCTTTTTAATAATTCGTCATAATCTTCATGATAAACTATTGTAACATGAACAGCATCTAATTCTGCTTCTCTGTTAATTTCAAAAATTTCTCTAGACCAATTACAATATTGTAAATTATCAATTTTATAATTCATTTTAATTTTAAGATTAAATACCTTTTTTTATAAGATTATATATATCTCTTTCATTATACAATCCTATCTCACGAGCTAATTCTTTATTATCCTTATAAACAACGATAGTTGTCCAATAATCAATGTTTAATAGTTCTCCGATGTCTTTATTTTTAGTTTGTTCAAAATTCATAAAAATAATGTTCTCAAAGTCTTTTTTTGCTTTTTCCAGTATTGGTTTCTGTTTTGCACATGTTCCACAAGATTTATTCCAGGAATGAATGACAACTATTTTACCATTATTTTGAGCAAGTTTAAATTTTTCGATGTTAAAATTTGTCTCATACTCATCAGCAAAAGAACTTGTGCAAATTAACAGTATAAAAAAAGCCAATATTTTCATTATAATTCTAAATAACATATTTTTATTTTATTTTCACTTACATTACTAATTTTATTGAAAAAGTTAATTTAATTTGAAATAAGTTAAAGACTGTTCATTTATTAAGTCTTATGCAATCAAAAAAAATACATAAAGTTTCTATTGTTATGGGAAGCCAATCAGATTTTAAAACAATGAAACTGTGTCAAAAAGTGTTTAAAATTTTAAAAGTAAAATTTGAAACAAAAATTATATCTGCTCATAGAACGCCTAATCGAATGTATGATTACGCAAAAAAAGCAGAAAAAAACAATTTTTCTGTAATTATAGCTGGCGCAGGAGGTTCCGCACATTTGCCCGGTATGATTGCTTCACTTACCACAATACCAGTTATTGGTGTTCCAATTGAAAGTAAAAAATTAAAGGGTTTAGATAGTTTATTATCTATTGCCCAAATGCCTAAAGGAATACCAGTTGCTACTGTAGCTATAGGAGAAGATGGAGCAATTAATGCTGCATTATTAGCGGCATCTATAATTTCTTTGAGCGATGAAAAATTAAAAAAAAATCTAAATAAGTGGCGTATCAAACAAAGCTCTTCAGTAAAAAAAAAACCAAAATAAATTAAATGTCAAAACCTACTATAGGAATAATTGGCGGAGGACAACTAGGAAGTATGCTTTCTACAGCTGCTAAAAATTTAAATTTAAAAACTATAATTATTTCTGATGATGAACATGCCCCCGCTCAATTTTTTGCAGATGAGTTTATTTTTTCTAAATATGATGATGATAAGAAAATCGAAGAATTTTCTAATAAAATAGATTTTGTAACCTATGAATTTGAAAATATTCCATATAAAACTCTATCTAAAATAGACAATATAAAAAAAGTAAATCCTAAGCCTTCTATAAATAAAATTATTCAAAATAGACTCACTGAAAAAGATTTTTTAAATAAAAATAATATTAGTACAACTTCATATATTTCTGTCAAAAATGAAAGTGATCTAAAGTCTAGTCAAGATTTTATACCAGGTATACTTAAAACTTGTACGCTAGGCTATGATGGAAAGGGTCAATATAAAATTAATAATGAACAAGAATTAGATAATTTAAAAGTAAATTTTGAAAATCATTATATATTAGAAAAATTAGTTAAGCTTAAAAAAGAAATTGCAGTAATAATTACAAGATTTGGAAAACAAAAATATGAAGTGTATGATCCAATAGAAAATGTTCATGAAGATCAAATATTAAAGTATTCAAAAATACCAGCCGAAATTAGCGAAGACTTGTTTGATAAATCGAAAAAATGGGCAAAGTATATTGCTGAAGAACTTGATTATATAGGAACTATGTGTGTTGAATATTTTATTGATAAAAATGACAATTTATTTGTAAACGAAATTGCGCCAAGAGTTCATAATTCAGGACATCTTACAATAAATGCTTATAACATTAGTCAATTTGAAAATCATATAAGAGCAGTATGTGGGTTAGATAAGGTTGAAACTAAAAAATTACATAATGCCAAAATGATTAATTTGATTGGTGAAGATATATTGGTTTATAGAAACAAAATTTTTAAGGATAATGAATTTTTCTTTGATTATCAGAAGAATACTGTAAAAAAAAAAAGAAAAATGGGCCATTTAACAATAATCGAAAAGTAAAATAATCCTAGTGTCTAAAATTTTAAGTTTTTTATTAATTTTTTTTGTTTATAACAATGTTTTATTAGCTATGGATAATAAACCTTATCACCATTTATCAGATGGAACCTTTAGAAACCCCGAGGGCTCTCCAGAAAGAAATGTTTCATTTAACTGGAGTTTTAAAGTTTTTAACAAAGAAAAAAGGAAACTTAAAATGGATATTCCACCAGACCATGTTGTAGATAAAAAAGAAGTTTTAGAAAATTTAAAAAAAAATAAAAATAATGACTATATTGCTTGGATAGGTCATGCTACTTTTTTGATAAAACTTGGGAATACAACAATTATTACTGATCCAGTTTTCGAAAAAAATATGGGACCTTTAATATTTGGACCAAAAAGATATGTAGATCCTGCGATTGAGCTCAAGGAATTGCCTGAGGTAAATTTATTTTTATTAACACACAATCATTATGATCATCTTAGTACTAGAACTATACAAAGATTTCCTTATAAAAAATCAAAAGTTTTAACTCCACTAAAACTTGGAAAATATTTTTCTAAAAACGGATTTAAAGATATTAACGAAATGGATTGGTACGATGAAATAAAAGTTAACGACTTAAAAATAACATTTTTACCTGCTGTTCATTGGTCAAAAAGAAGTTTGTGGGATACAAACAAAACATTATGGGGAAACTTTTTAATTGAATATAAAGACAAAAAAATATTTTTTGCATGTGATACAGGTTATGGAAATATTTATAAAGAACTTGGAAATAAATATGGCCCTATTGATTTAACTTTTATTAACATAGGGGCATATAATTTTTATCCTATGTCTCCACTGAAAGACAAATCGGTTTATCATACAAATCCTGAAGAGGCATTAAATATTGGTCAAGATTTAAAAAGTAAAAAAGTTTTAGGTATGCATTGGGGAACTGTAGTTTTATCTTTAGAACCAATATTTGAACCACCAAAACGTTTTAAAAATTCCTCTAATCAATATGGTTACCATAGTGATGATGCTATTATTTTTAAAATCGGACAAGTAGAAACGCTCGAAAATATATTAAAATGAAATCCATAGAAGGAAATTTTGATAATTCTGAAGTTAATGATTTATTAAAAAAACATTTTGTTGAACTTAGGTCGGTTTCACCAGCTGGTAGTACTCATGTACTCGATATCGATGGTTTAAAAGATCCAAGTATAAAATTTTGGAGTTTATGGGAAAATAATGAACTTATTGGCTGTGGAGCATTAAAATTTTTAGAAAAAAATCACGGTGAATTTAAATCTATCAGAGTTGCTGATCAATTTAGAAAAAAAGGTAGTGGCGAAAGGATAATAAATCATCTAATCGAAGAAGCGAAAAAATTAAACATTGTAAAATTAAGTATTGAAACAGGAGCAGGAGAATTTTTTTTACCTGCTAGAAATTTATTTTCTAAATTTGGATTTAAAACTTGCCCACCCTTTGCTCATTACAAAGATGACCCAAATTCTTGCTACTATACTTTAAACTTGTAGTTATTTAAGAACTTAATATTAATTTTAATTAAAAGTATTAGATTTATCTTGTAAAATTAGTTTTTCTCTAGTTTTTGCAAAATTAGTTTCTACTAAATTTTTAAATTCACGTTTTAGTTTAGTTTTAGAATTTTGTTTTTCAATTTGATTTGAAACATAAGAAACTGTGTCCATTCCAGTTTCTTTTTCTACAGCTTTATTGGTGACAAAAGTTAATCCTGCTTGCGAAATGTTTCCTGATGAGGCCAAAGTAATAGCCGGGCCTATCATTGCTGTCGACTGGGCACAACCTGACAAAATTATACCCACGAAAATATAAGTTAATATTTTTTTTATCCCCATAACTTTTATTTGTCCCTATAGTTGAATATTAAAGGTATTTTTTATTCAACTCAAGAGAGTAAATAATAAAACTATCCAAATTGGGTGATTTTCTAAGATTTAATTGATAAATTATATTGCTTTGTAACCAAATTCTAATGAAGAATCTGTTATTGAATGATAAAAAGACTCTCCAAAACTTCTAAGAGTAAACAATCTTATTTTATTAGGCTGGTCATCTGTCATATCTGCTGTAAATGCTATACTATTATAAGTTGAATTTATTGAATTATTTTTTTCTAAAATATTAAAGTTAAATGGACATCCCTTTTTTAAAACTTCTTTTGCATCATGACCTTCTATTTGCATTGCAGCGCGAGAGTGAGATAAATCTGTAACAGCAAAATCTGTTTCTTTAAAAACTTTAGAGATATTTTTAAGTAAATCTTTTTTTATTGATATTAAAAGCCAATTTTTAGGACCGTTCCATAAAATTCTTGTGTCTTTATTACTGACAACACTTAGTGGTAAGTTTTTTAATTTTAAATTATCAATATCAATATTTTCAAATGAAACTTTCGAATTTTTATACTGAACTATCTGAACAATAAGTAAATTTTTAATTTCTGAAACTTTTAATAAATTTTCTTCATTTTTATTCTCATAATTTCCGAAAAGACCTGTTTTATGAATATGATTTAAAGCTGATACTGATGTCACGATCTCACCCTTTCTCCTTTAGGATCAACATAATGCGATGATACTATCTCAACTGGTATAGTTTTATTTTTCAATGGAGACAGTGCAAACAATTTTTGTCCAATCATATTTTTTCCATCTTTAATTATTGCTAGTGAAAAAGGGTTATCATACTCAACGCTCCAGCAAGAAGCAGAGACATGGCCTAATTTAGGATTTGGAAGTTTCGCTTTTGCGTCCTTAACTATATATGAACCTTCTGGTATACTCGTTTTTTTATCTAACGGAATAACTCCAACAACTTTCTGTCTGTCTGAAGCAATATAAGCTGCTTTGCTTAAGGATCTTTTTCCAATAAAATCTTTCTTTTTACTAACTAATCCATCTAGTGAATTATCGTATGGAATTGTACGTCCATCTAATTCAGATCCTGCGACGTGTCCCATTTCAATTCTTAAGGTCGATAATGCCTCTGTTCCATATGGTTGGATATTAAACTCTTTTCCAATTTCCATTATTTTTTCCCACATATAATTACCATTATCAGACTCTACATTTACCTCGTAAGCAAGTTCACCAGAAAATGAAATTCTATAAATTTTTGCATTGACGCCGAATAAATTACCTTCCATATAACCCATAAATGGCAAACCTTCGTTTGAAACATTTAAATCTGGAAATAATTTTTGCAATACATATCTGGATTTTGGTCCAGCTATTGCAGCACCTGCCCACTGTTCTGTAGAAGAAACTACATTTACATTCAGTTCAGGCCATACTAATTGTAAATAATATTCTAAATGAGATAATACGTTTGCAGCTTGAGCAGTAGTAGTTGTCATGTGATAATGGTTTTCTGAAATTCTAGTTGTTGTTCCATCGTCCATTACAATTCCATCTTCTCTTAACATCACGCCATATCTAGCTTTACCTACAGGTAATTTAAGCCAAGCATTTGTATAAACCCTATTTAAAAATTCTGCTGAATCAGGTCCTTTGATATCAATTTTGCCTAAAGTTGTTACATCACACACACCTACATTTTGTCTAACATTTTTTGCTTCTCTTTTTGAAGCTTCAAATAAGTTTTCATTTCCTCGTTTATAATATCTTGGACGTAGCCAAACACCTGCATCGACAAATACAGCATTATTTTTTTCGTGCCAATAATGCATTGGTGACTTTCTTGTTGGTTTTGAATGTTTTCCAATTTCTCTACCAACGATAGCTCCTATAGAAACGGGTGAATAAGGTGGTCTAAAAGTAGTATGGCCTACTTGAGGCACAACTTTATTTTCTATATCTGAGACTAATTGTAGTCCATTAAGATTACTTGTCCTTCCTTGGTCTGTGGCCATTCCTAATGTCGTATATCTTTTAACGTGTTCGATTGATCTGTAACCTTCTCTTAATGCGAGCTGTATATCAGAGACTGCAACATCGTTTTGAAAATCTAAGAATCTTTTATAATTTTTACCTTCAGGTAATGGTACACACCAAAATTTATCATGATTAGAAGATTTTTTTTCAACAACGGTAGGAATAGAAACTTTATTTTCTTTATTTGTTATTTGTTTTGATAATTCATTTCCTTTTTCAAATGATGTTTTCAATGTTTCTTCTAGCGTAAAAATTCCACTAGCAGATCCAAGAGTAGTTTCCTTTTGCTTTGGTTGACTTGGAATAAATGAATCTATTTTTTCATTGAATTTAGTTTTATTACCTGATTGTGAAGCTAAATGAATTGTTGGTGTCCAAAATCCTGAAACACAAATACAATCACATTTTATATTTTCAATGTTACTTATATTTTTTTTATCATCAGATATTTTGGCAATATCTGCAGAATTAACTTTTTTATAACCTTTGGCTGCTACAACAACGTAGGAAGACTTTATACTTATATTTAAGTCTTTTGCTTCTTTTATAATTTCTGAATTAGGATCTCTTCTTGTATCTAATACGATTGGATCTATTCCATTTTTTTTGAATTCAATAGCAGTTTCATATCCGCTATCATTATTAGTGAATATTAATGGTTTTTTTCCAACTAATACTCCATAAATTTTTAAATATTCTTTTGCTGCTGATGAAAGCATAACGCCTGGGGTATCATTGTTTCCAAAAACTATAGGTCTTTCTATTGATCCAGAAGAAATAATAACTTCTTTTGCACGGATGTACCAAAGTCTCTGTTTGGGAATATATTTTTCTGTTTTAGGTAAATGATCACTAACTCTCTCTGACATAACAAGCATATTATGATCATAATAACCAAAAACTTGAGATCTATTTTTTACAACTACATTTGGCATTAATTTAAGTTCAGATATTATTTTTTCTGCCCATTCTTTTCCACTTTGATTTCCAATTGTAACTTCGCTCGTTAGAAGACTTCCGCCAAACCTCGATTTATCTTCAGCTAAAATTACTTTTGCTCCGTTTTGCGCTGCTGCATAGGCACTTGCTAAACCTGAAGGACCAGATCCTGTAATTAATAGATCACAGTATTCGTATTTATGTTCATATTTTTCTTTATCATGTTTTATTGAAGCTGCTCCAAAACCTGCTGCTTTTCTAATAATCGGCTCATATAACTTATACCAAAAGCTTTTGGGCCACATAAAAGTTTTATAGTAAAAACCTGCAGGGAAAAATTTACCTAAAAAATTATTTATTGCACCAATATCAAAATCTACATTTGGCCAACAATTAACACTTTTTGCTTCTAAACCTTCAAATAACTCTTGTTCCGTTGCTCTTACATTAGGATCAACTTCATTATTTCTATTCATTTGCACTATCGCATAAGGTTCGTCTACACCTGCTCCAAAAAAACCTCTGGGCCTATGATATTTAAAACTTCTACCAACTAAATGAACTCCATTTGCAATTAAAGCTGAAGCTAATGTATCACCTTCATAACCAAAATACTTTTTACCATTGAATTTAAATGAAAGTTTTTTATCTCTATTTATTAATCCACCTTTGTCTAATCTAAAATTCTCTGACATCTTTATAATTCTTCGTTTGCTTTTAATGTTTTAAATATTTCGTGGGTTAATGTATCTCTTTCAACTTTAATCCATTGTCTACATCCAGAAATATGTTGCCATAATTCTAGATGTTTCCCTCTTGGGCTTTTACGTAAATATACAAAATTATCCCAATCTTGATCAGAAACTTCTTTGTTTAATTCTGGTCTTTTAATTGTTGCATCGCCACCATATGAAAATTCATTTTGAGATCGTAATCCACAGTGAGGACATTTAATATGTAGCATTCAAGAAATCCAGGTTTTGGTTCCAAGACCTTTTTCATCAATTAAATGTCCAGTACTAAACCTATTTAAACTATAACCTTCATTTAGTTCGTGCGGTCTATCTTGAGCAATTGTATGAGCAAAAGTCCATCCGGAGGCAGGAGTTGCTTTAAAACCACCATAACACCATCCACAATTTAAATACAATCCATCAATATGTGTCTTATCAATTATAGGTGATCCATCCATAGACATATCCATAATTCCTCCCCATGTTCTAAGCATTTTTAATTTACTTAGAAACGGAAACATTGCTATTCCTTCAGTTAATACATGTTGTAATGTTGGAAGATTTCCTCTTTGAGCATAACTGTTATATCCATCAAGATCTCCACCCATAACCATTTCTCCTTTATCAGATTGGCTGCAATAAAAATGTCCAGCTCCAAATGTAACAACATTGTCTAAGATTGGTTTAATTGGTTCTGAAACACATGCCTGTAAAAGATGTGTTTCTATTGGCAATGTCATGTTTAATTTTTCTGCTAAAATATTTGTACTTCCAGCAACGCAAAGACCAATTTTTTTTGCTTTAATATCACCTTTAGAAGTTCTTACTCCCAAAATTTTTCCATTAGAAATGTCAAATCCTGTAACTTCACAGTTTTGAATAATGTCTACTCCCATCGAGTCCGCTTGACGTGCATAACCCCATGCAACCGCATCATGTCTAGCTGTTCCTGCGCTAGGTTGCATTAGTCCACCAAAAATTGGGAATCTTACATTTTCAGAAAAATCTGCCATAGGAATAATTTTTTTGACCTCTTCTCTATTTAACAAAACTGCATCAATTCCATTCAAACGCATTGAATTTCCTCTCCTAGAATATGCATTCATTTGTGCATCAGAATGTGCGAGATTAATTATTCCTCTTGGAGAAAACATTACGTTAAAATTTAAATCCTGACTCATATTTCTCCACAAATCCATACCGAATTCACTAAACAATCCATTTTCATCGTGCATATAATTTGATCTGATTATAGTAGTGTTCCGTCCAACGTTTCCTCCTCCTATCCAGCCTTTTTCAATAATTGCAACTTTTGTAATATTGTGTTCTTTGGCAAGGTAATATGCTGTGGCTAAACCATGGCCTCCGCCTCCTATAATTATAACATCATATTCAGATTTAGGAGTTGGGTCTTTCCATGCCACTTCCCAATCTTTATGACCTTTAAAAGCATTTTTGATAAGGCTGAAGACTGAATATTTTTGCATGATCAAATTTTATCGTAATTAGTATAAATAGTTCTTTATTTTTTTTATATATATTTTTTAGAACTTTAAAAAAACCATAAAAGAAGATATTAATCCAGCTTCAAATGAGTAGGAATATATAAAATAAGAAAGCTGAAATGGGCAAAGTAAAATCTGATATTGAAATAGCTAGAGAAGCAAAAATGAAGCCAATTCAAGAAGTGCTTAATGGACTAAATGTACCTGATAAAGCAGAAGTCTATAGTCCTATAGGAAGATATATAGCAAAAATTAAAACTGAATACTTAGATACTTTAAAAAATAAAAAAGATGGAAAATTAATTTTAGTTACCGCAATAACCCCAACTCCTGCTGGTGAAGGAAAAACAACTACATCAGTTGGTCTAAATGATGGTCTAAATAAAATTGGAAAAAAATCGCTTGTTTGTCTTCGTGAACCTAGCTTGGGACCTTCTTTTGGAATGAAAGGTGGAGCAGCCGGAGGAGGTTATGCACAAGTAGTTCCTATGGAACAAATAAATTTGCATTTTACTGGGGACTTTCATGCAATAACATCTGCTCACAATCTTCTTTCTGCTTTGATAGACAATCATATCTACTGGGGTAATAAATTAAATATTGATGTTAGAAGAATTGTTTGGAAAAGAGTTATGGATATGAATGATCGTTCTTTAAGATCAATTGTAGTAGATCTTGGAGGTGTGGCCAATGGATATCCTAGACAGGATGGTTTTGATATTACTGTAGCTTCTGAAATAATGGCTATCTTCTGCTTAGCAAATGATTTAACAGATTTAGAAAATAGAATTGGAAATATTACTGTAGCCTATACTAGAGATAAAAAACCAATTTATGCAAAAGACTTAAATGCTCAAGGTCCAATGACTGTTTTATTAAAAGATGCAATTAGACCTAATGTGACACAAACATTAGAAAACAACCCAGCAATAATACATGGGGGACCTTTTGCAAATATTGCACATGGTTGTAATTCTGTCATTGCTACCAAAACAGGATTAAAATTAGCAGATTATGTTGTAACTGAAGCTGGTTTTGGTGCTGACTTAGGGGCTGAGAAATTTATAGATATAAAATGTAGAAAATCAAATTTAAAACCTGATTGTGTAGTTATTGTTGCAACAATAAGAGCTTTAAAAATGCATGGTGGTGTATCTAAAGATGATCTTAAAAATGAAAATGTTAAAGCTTTAAATAAAGGTTTAGTAAATCTTGAAAGACATATTAATAACGTTAGAAAATTTGGCTTACCAGTTGTGGTAGCCGTTAACCATTTTATCACAGATACTGATAAAGAAGTTAATGCACTTATGGATTTTTGTAAAACATTAGGTGTAAAATCATCTATATGTAAACATTGGTCAGATGGAGGAGAGGGAACAAAAGATCTAGCAAACATTGTTGTAGATATAAGTAATAATAAAAATACTTTTAAATATTTATATGAGGACAAGATGCCTTTATTTAAAAAAATTGAAACAATCGCACAAGAAATTTATCATGCAAGTGAAGTAGTGGCCGATACGAAAATAAGAGATCAACTTAAAGATTTTGAGTCAAAAGGTTATGGAAATCTTCCAATATGTGTTGCTAAAACTCAATACAGCTTTTCAACCGACCCTAGTTTAAAAGGTGCCCCTTCTGGGCATGTGGTTCCAATAAGAGAAGTAAGATTATCATCAGGAGCAGAATTTATTGTAGTTGTATGTGGAGCAATAATGACAATGCCAGGTCTTCCAAAAGTGCCTGCTGCAGATTCAATTAAATTAAATAACAAAGGTGAAATAGAAGGTTTATTTTAATTAAGCTGCTTTTAGATAGTCTAACCAATTTTTTAACTCTAGCATTCTCGCATCTTTTTTTGATTTTTTGATTTCTTCTTCAATAAATTTAATATGATTCTGAATTTCTTCTTCATCCTTAAAACATTTTCTAACAGTTATAAGTCTTTCTTTTCTAAATTTAATTAATGTAATCATTTTATCATATGTGATTTCAGGATGGTACTGCAGACCCCATATATCACTTACGCCAGACTTAAAGTGAATACTTTGCACTTTGTTAATTTTGTTTGATGCTAAATGAGTCGCCTCATTTGGTAAAGTAACTACCTCATCAAAGTTAAAAGCTGGTGAATTAAATTTTTTATTTTTATGTCTATATAAAGGATGCTTCAATCCATTTTCATTAATTTCAATATCTTTGGCTATACCAATGTGTGCGCCATTAGATGCTTTTTTTACTTCTCCTCCTGCTGCTGTTACGGCTACTTGCATACCCCAGCAAATAGCTAAAATTTTTTTAATATTTTTTAAACATTCCTTCATAAAAGCAATTTGTCTGCGAATTTCTATACAATCGTTATAGATGCTCAAGCTACTACCACCCCAAATTAATCCATCATATTTTTTAATATTTGGAATTATTTTATCAAAACTTTTTTCTGCACATGGATTAAAAACATCAATATTTAAATCTTTTGAATAATACGCAAGACTCTCTTGTAAACTTTCTGCATGAGTTTTTATACCTGAATTTTTAAAATTTTGATTTTCATTTGGTAGGTTTCCTTCAACAACTAATAAATTTAAATTTTTCATTAAAATAATTTCCCAGACATGCTGTGTTCGTACAAAATTTTCATATCATTAACTGTCATTTTTTTTGGATTAGATGAGGTTGATGGATCTTCTAAGGCCATTTTTGACAATCTTTCAATATCAAAATCTTCTTTCTTTATAATATCTGATAACTTGTGAGGCATATCTAATTTTTGTCTTAATTCTAAGACCCACTGTATAAAAGCATCGAATGATTGATTTTGCAATTCTAAATATTTACAAATTTTAATAATTTTTTCTTCAATTACATCTTTATTGAAAGTTAAAACATATGGCATGAATATTGCATTTGATAATCCATGATGAATATTATTAACTGCGTTGACAGGGTGACTTAAGGAATGAATTGCACCTAATCCTTTTTGAAAAGCAGTAGATCCCATGCTAGCTGCTGTTAACATGTTCATTCTTGCTTCAATATTAGAACCATCCTTGACAGCTTTTAACAACCATTGATTAATCATTCTCATTCCTTCTAAAGCAATACCATCAGCCATTGGATGAAATCCGGGTGCACAATATGCTTCAAGATTATGAGCTAAAGCATCCATTCCTGTAGCAGCTGTAATTTTTGGTGGTAAACCAATAGTTAAAGTTGGATCTAATATTACAATTGAAGGTAAAAATTTTGGGTGAAAAATAATATTTTTTACACCTGTTTCTTCATTTAAAATTACAGAAGCTCTACCAGTTTCAGATCCTGTGCCAGCAGTAGTCGGAACAGCTATAATTGGAGAAATTTTATCATGATTTGCTTTAGTCCAGTTATCTCCTACATCTTCAAAGTCCCAAATTGAAAGAGTTTGTCCTGACATAAATGCTACAGCTTTTCCAACATCTAATCCACTACCTCCGCCAAATGCTATAACTCCGTCACAACTATCTTTATTATATATTTCAACTCCTTCTTTAACATTTGTACCTGTGGGATTACCTACAACTTTTGAAAAAATACTAACTTTAAATCCTTCGTCTTTTAATTTTTCTAATATATTGAAAACCATCTGAGTTTTAACTAAACCGCTGTCTGTAACTAGCAAAGGACTTTTAATATTTAACTGTTTGCAAGCACTACCTAAATCGGTAATTCTATTTTCACCTACCCACATTGTAGTTGGATAATTCCAATTATATTTGCTCATATTTAAATTTATTTATAGAGGATTTTTAATATGGTAAATGAAATTAATCTAGTTTAATCTTACATTTTTTATGATCCAAACAATTACACCAATAGATAATACAATATATGTCGAAAGAGAGTATAATTCGAAAATAATTGAAGAAACTATATCTAATTCAGTAATTGCACAAAATGAATGGGGATCACTTAAAGTAGAGGAAAGAGTTGGTTTATTAAAAAAATTTGTTGCTGACTTTTTATCAAAAGAAAAACAAATTATTGAAGAAATTACTAGACAAATGGGAAGGCCAATCTCTCAAGCATTAAATGAATTAAAAGGTTTTAAAGAAAGAGCTGATTATATGCTCTCAATTGCGGATGAAAAATTAAAAAATATCTATTTGCCAGAAAAAGAAAATTTTAAAAATTATATTAAAAGAATTCCAATGGGAGTTTCTTTTATTATAGCTCCATGGAACTATCCCTATTTAACGTCTGTTAATTCAATTATACCGTCTCTTGCAGCAGGAAATTCTGTAATATTAAAGCATTCAGCCCAGACACCTCTTTGTGCTGAGCAATTGTATGAATCAGCTAAAAAAACTCTTCCTAATAATACATTTAATTATTTACATCTTAACCACAATGACAGTTTGAAAATAGTTTCTGATAAAAGAATTGGTTTTGTTTCATTTACAGGGTCAGTAAGTGCAGGCTATGAAGTTCAAAAATCAACAATGAACAAATTTATAAGTATTGCACTTGAATTGGGTGGAAAGGATCCAGCATTTGTAAGACATGATGCTGATCTTGAAAATACTGTAGAAAATCTTGTGGATGGTTCTTTTTTTAATTCTGGTCAATCTTGCTGTGGTATAGAAAGAATCTACGTAGATAAAAAAATATATAATAATTTTTTAGAATTATTTATTGATAAAACATACAGCTACAAATTGGGTAATCCATTAAAAGAAGATACCAACCTTGGTCCTGTTGTTAAATTATCTGCTGCGGATTTTATTAAAGATCAGATGAATTTAGCTGTAAAACAAGGTGCAAAAATGATGATTGATGAATCAAAATTTGATTACCCAAAAGAACATAAAAATTACATGATCCCTCAAGTTCTAACTAATGTAAATCATGAAATGAAATTTATGATGGAAGAAACATTTGGTCCTTGTGTAGGAATAATGGCAGTGGATAATGACCATGAAGGTATAAATTTGATGAATGATAGTCCTTATGGTTTAACCGCATCTATTTGGACTAAAGATATTGATGTTGCAGAAAAGCTTGGCAATAAAGTAAATACTGGAACTTTATTTATGAATAGATGTGATTACTTAGATCCAGGATTATCTTGGACAGGTGTAAAGGAAACGGGAAAAGGTTGTTCTTTATCTGAAATAGCATATGAACATCTTACAAAACCAAAAAGTTTTCACCTAAAGAAAAAATTATAAAAAAATGAAACTTACTTACAAAGGTAAATCAGCAATTGTTACTGGTGCTTGTGGTGGCATGGGTTTAGAAATTTCTAAAAATTTATCAAAAAATAATATTGCTGTACTTATGATTGATTTGAAAAAACCTCCTAAAAATTTTTTAAAAGATAATCAAAATTGCACATACAAAAATATTAATGTTACAAATTTTAAAAAATTAAAAAAATCTATAGAAATATTTTACAAAAAAAATAAGCAGATTGACTATTTAATTAATACAACAGGCGTCTTATGGTTTGATAAAGATATATCATCAACTAATATTGACCCCAAAATATGGGATAAAGTCTATGAAATAAACTTAAAATCAATGGTTTATCTATCTAAAATTATTATACCTAAAATGAAAAAAAATAAATTTGGATCAATGGTGCATATTTCGTCTGTTGATGCATTGTCAGGTGATGATAAACCGCAGGATGCTTATGGATCCTCTAAAGCTGCTATGATTAGACTTTCAAAATCTCTAGCAATTCAATTTGCTTCAAACAATATTAGATCAAATAGTATATTACCAGGAGCAGTCGATACTAATATGCAAAAAAGATGGAAAAAAAATCCATCAGCAAAAAAAAAATTGGCAAAAATAATACCTCTTAATAGAATAGGTGAACCGCAAGACATATCAAATACCGTTATGTTTCTATTAAGTGACCAATCTAATTATATTACTGGAACTGAAATTATTATCGACGGCGGTATTACCGCTAAACCTTAAATCTTAGAATTAGGCGCTTCTAAAAAAGAAGCGCCTAAAAATATTATTATCTATAAGGATAACCAGCTTTTTCCATTGTTTGAGCATATAATTTAAATGCATCAACAACTTTTTTAGCACGTGGGCTAATTTTAGATGTATCATCCCAGAACTCTTTAGAGTCTTCTACTACCTTGCTCCATTCATTCGCTGGAAGACTTGTTAGTTCCATTTTTTTACCATTAACACGTAGATCAGCTTCTCCACCCCAATACCATACTTGTCTATAATAATGAGAGTCATTAATAGACATTCGGTATAAAGCTTGAAGTTTTGGACTTAATTTTTCCCAACTTTTTGAATTGGCAAAGTAAGAACCAAACCATGCACCTGTAACTGCGTTTGTTAAAGCATATTTACAAATATCTGCCCAACCTACTTCGTAAGCTTCAGTGAATCCACACCAACAAACACCATCAAGTTCACCTGTTTGCATTGCAGTTTCAACATCATCCCATGGTACAATTACCGGAATTAAACCATATCTAGACAAGAATTTCCCAGCAGTAGGAACGCCGAAAACTCTTAAACCTTTCATGTCTGCTAATGAAGTAACTTTTTTCTTAACAGTAAATAGATGACAAGGGTCCCAAGCACTAGTGCTTAACCATTTTACTCCCTTAACTTCTTTATAAGCTTCATCCCAAATTTCATTTAAACCATAATATTTAAATAATGATGGAACATCTAAGCTGTATCTTGTTGCAAATGGGAAATATCCACCAAAAACCTGTATATCTACTGGTGAACCCATAGTTGCGTCATCACTTTGCACAGCATCAATTGTACCTGCCTGCATTGCTCTAAACAATTCATCAGTTGGTACTAATTGGTCTGCATAGTAAAGCTCAATTTCCATTTCGCCATGCGCGGCTTTATTAAAAGCTTCAATTTGTGGCTTAATCACATGAGCTCCTAAAGGTGCACCAGAATATGTTTGCAGTCTCCATTTAATCGGATTTGACGCCGCATAAACATAAGGAGCTTTTACAACTGTAGCCCCCGCCGCACCCAAAGTTAACAAACCGGCTTTCTTAATAAATGAACGCCTTTTATTTGTTATGATTTTTTTTTCTTTTTTCATATCTTCCTCTCGCTTAATTTATACGTAAAAGGTTATTATTAATTTTAGAATGATTCTAGTAATTATTTAAAATAATTTAAACTACAAGTTGAATTTATTTATTTGATAAATATTTTTCAGGCAAGTATGTAGCGATTTCAGGAAATGCCATAACTATCGCTAGACCAATAACCATAACTATAACAAATGGAATTATTGATCTATAAATATCATATAAAGTTATTTCTTTTGGTGCCATAGCTCTCATTAAGAATAAATTATATCCAAACGGTGGAGTCATGTATGCTATTTGACAAGTAATTGTATAAAGCACTCCATACCATATTGGGTCGAATCCTAAAGATATAATTAGTGGAACATAAAGTGGCGCAACAATTACCAACATTGCAGTATCATCTAAAAACATTCCCATAATTATATAAGAAAGTTGCATCATAATTAAAACTCCCCAAGGTGTTAGATGCCATCTTTCAATAAATAACTTTTCTATTGCTTTTCCTGCTCCCAAACCATCAAATACAGCTCCGAAACATAATGCAGCCAAAATTATCCACATAAACATACATGAAACACCCAGTGTTTTTTTAAGCGTAGTTTCGAGTACTTGTTTGTTAAATCTTTTTTTATAAATAGCAGCGATAGTAGCAAGTAATGCTCCAACGGCTGAGCATTCAACCAGACTAGCTATTCCCATTAAAAACAAACCAGTCATAAGAAAGAAAATTACAAAAGGAATTATTCCAGCTTTTAATAATTTTAATTTTTCTGATAACGGAATGTCTCTTTCTTTTTTATCTAATGCCGGACCTAATTCTGGTTGCAGTCGGCATCTAACATAAATATAAATAATAAATAAAGAAGCCATTAATATTCCAGGTAAAAGGCCAGCCAACCAAAGCTTACTAACAGGTTGCCTTGCAATCATACCATATAAAACCATAACTACACTTGGGGGTATAAGTATACCTAGAGAACTCCCTGCTTGAACTACCCCGGTTATCATTCGTTTGTCATAATTCCTCTTCAACATTTCTGGAAGTGCAATTGTGGCTCCTATTGCCATTCCAGCCACACTTAATCCATTCATTGCCGAAATTGCTACCATCATAAGCATAGTTCCAATCGCAAGACCGCCTTTTAGTCCACCAAAATATACATGAAACATTTTATATAAATCGTTTGCTATTCCAGACTCGGAGATCATAAAACCCATATAAATAAAAAGGGGAAGAGTAAGCATTGGATACCATTTAAATAATTTCCAAGTAGCTGTATAGGGCATCTCCATAGATCCTTCACCCCAAATCAATAATGCTGAAGCAGCTGCAACAAAGCCAATTGCACCAAATACTCTTTGACCAGTGAACATCATTGTTAACATTGTTATAAACATAAACAATGCAATGAATTCATAACTTAAGTATTGTGCTAACATATTTATATTTTTTTACCTTTTATTTTAGCTATGTCTTTAAAAAGCATTGAAAAAGCTTGCAGTAACATTAGAAAAATACCTATTAACATTAAACTTTTTATTGGCCAAACATAAGGTGCCCACGCCGTAAAAAGTTTTTGTTTAGTTTGAATGGTGTATTGTAAGCTTGTTATGGATCCATAAAATAAAATTACTAAATAGAAAATTAAAAATATACTTGTAAAAGCATCCATTTTTGCTTTTCCTCTTTCCGAAAGTCTACCATAAAATAAATCCATTCTTACATGATCATCTGTAATCATAGAATAACCACCACCCAATAAATAATATGCAGTAATTGTAAATTGAGCCATCTCAATTATCCACATCAATGGATAATTAATTATGTTTCTAGTAACAAAAGAAAGGATGAGTACGAACATCATAAAAAAAACTCCATACATAACTATTCTTCCAACTTTAATACAAATAGTATCAATAAATTTTACATAGCTGGATATTAATTTTGGCATAGAGTTATTTTTTATGACATTAAAATTAAAATTAGAATTATTGCAAGAATTAAAATCATTGAATTAATATTTAGATAAGATAGATTTAAAAATTATTTAAAGGGTTTAAAAATACTATGACAAAAGTAGCTATTATTGGTACTGGACCTTGTGGTCTTTCGATGTTGAGGGCTTTCGAACAGGCTGAAAAAAAAGGTGAAAAAATACCTGAAATAGTTTGCTTTGAAAAACAGGAAGACTGGGGAGGATTATGGAATTATAGTTGGAGAACTGGATCTGACCAATATGGTGATCCTGTTCCTAATAGTATGTATAGGTATCTGTGGTCAAATGGTCCAAAAGAATGTTTGGAATTTGCCGACTATTCGTTTGATGAACATTTTGGAAAACCTATTCCATCATTTCCACCTAGAGAAGTTTTATATGATTATATAACTGGCAGAGTAAAAAAAGGTAATCTAAAAAATAAAGTAAGATTTAGCACAACTGTTTCTAAAGTTGTTTTCGATGGAAATAATTTTGAGATTACTTCTCATGATAAAAAAAATGACAAATTTTCAAAAGATATTTTTAATTATGTAGTTGTATCAACTGGTCACTTTTCAGTTCCATTCATTCCAGAATATCCTGGAATGAAATCTTTTCCAGGTAGAATTATGCATTCACATGATTTTAGAGATGCAGAGGAATTTAGAGGAAAAAATGTTATTGTTTTAGGAAGCAGTTATTCAGCAGAAGATGTTGCTCTTCAATGCCACAAGTATGGAGCTAAAAGTGTAACTATAGGTTATAGAAATAACCCAATGGGATTCAAATGGCCCAAGGGAGTAAAAGAAGTACATTATTTAGATAAACTGGTTGGAAATAAAGCAATCTTTAAAGATGGGCATGAGCAAGAGGCTGATGCAATAATTTTGTGTTCTGGTTATCTTCACCATTTCCCATTTTTAACTGAGGATCTTAAGCTAAAAACTAGAAACAGATTATATCCACCAAAGTTATATAAAGGTGTCGTATGGCAAGATAATCACAAATTACTTTATTTAGGTATGCAAGATCAATTTCATACTTTTAATATGTTTGATTGTCAGGCGTGGTATGCAAGAGATGTAATAATGGGTAGAAGTAAAATTCCAAATAGCTCAGAAATAGAAAAAGATATAAATAAATGGGTTGCTTTAGAAGAAAAATTAGAAAATCCAGATCAAATGATAGACTTTCAAACTGAATATACTAAAGAACTTCATGGGCTATCTGATTATCCAAAAATTGATTTTGAGTTAATTAGAAAACACTTTAAAGAATGGGAACACCATAAAGTAGAAGATATTATGACATATAGAAATAAATCTTTTTCTTCACCTGTTACAGGATCTATTGCCCCAGTACATCATACACCTTGGGCAACAGCAATGGATGACTCTTCAAAAGTTTTTTTAAATCAACCAAAAAAATAGAATAATTACCAATCGATCTGTAATTTTTTGTTTTCACAAATACATTCCAGAATGCTAAATAAAAGTGGAAATTTACGTTTATCAAATTTCGCCATAAGTTTTGGACCAATATCAAAAGCTAACTGTGCGCCTTCAACTGTTGTATTTTTCATAAATTTTTCTTTAGCTTCTTTATACAAATAACCTTGTCCCAAATATTTTCCCATTTGGCTATTTCTTCCACCAGACACACTTACATATATATCTCCTAAACCAGCTAAACCATAAACAGTTTCGGTTTTACCTGAATAATTATTAACAATTTCTACCATCTCAGAAATTGATCTATGAATCAAACTAGCAGCGGTGTTTAAAAAATATTTTTCTTGGATTTCTTTTGAGGCAGCTGGGTTACTTAATCCTTGCGAACCACCAATTAACATTGAATAAAGATTTTTTATTGCTGAAGAAATTTCTACACCCTCTATATCATCTGATATTTCACATTTGTAATATTCTGTTTGAATAATATTCTGAATTTTTTGAGCCTCTTTAATATTTTTATTTGCTATTATAGTTCCTGTTCTCATTTTATTTGCAAGACCTGATGCCAAACAGGGACCTTTGACTGAAGAAATACTAACTTTATTATGACCATTTTTTTTTAAAATCATTTCTAATTTTTCAGTCAAAGTTGTTAGTTGATCGTTAATTATTGAAAGACCTTTTGTAAGCAAAATTATTGGTGTATTAGATTTATAAAATTTTGAAATCTCATCACCCACCCAATCAATTCCAGCTGAGCTAACAGCAACTACGATTAAATCTAAATCTCTATCAGCACTTGTACTAAATTTTTCAATTTTAATATTTTTTGGTAAAATTACATTTAAACTTGGGTGTAAACTTTTATTAGATTTTATTGAGGAAATAAAATCGTCTTCTAATACTGAGCCGATTATAGTGACATCATTATTATTTTCTGCACACGGAATCGAAAAAGCAGATCCCATTGCTCCACCGCCAATTATTAATATTTTTTTCATAGCTAAAATTATGCTAAAGTTTTTCTAATTGCTTGTTTCCATCCTTGCAATAAATTATTTCTCAATGATTTATTAAGTTTTGGAGAAAAAACTCTATCTTTTTTCCACTTAACTTGAATTTCATTCAAAGATTTAAATTCTCCAATCTGATATCCGGCTAAAAGTGCAGCTCCTAATGCAGTTGTTTCTAGAGTTTTTGGTCTAATTACATTTAAATTTATTATATCTGATAAAAATTGAGCAAACCAATTGTTCGCTACCATTCCTCCATCAACTTTAATCAATTTAAGTTTAAGTCCATCTTTTTTCATTGCTTCAAATAAATCATAACTTTGATAAGCAACAGATTCTACAACAGCTCTTACTAAACTTTTCCAATCACTGTTTCTTGTTAAACCGGTAATGGCTCCTCTTGCATCTGGTCTCCAATAGGGGGCACCTATTCCACTAAATGCTGGAACTACATATACACCTTCATTACTTTTTTTTGATTTAGCAATATTTTCTGTTTCATATGCATGATCGATTAGTTTTATTTTATCTCTAAGCCATTGTATTCCTGCTCCAGCAATAAAAATTGAACCTTCTAATGCATAAGTATTTTTTCCATTTATTCGATAACAAATTGTGGTCAATAACTTATTTTTTGAAAAAATTTTCTTTGAACCGGTATTTATTATTACAAATGCACCAGTACCATAAGTACTTTTGATTGAACCTTTTTGAAAACAAGATTGACCAATTGCTGCTGCCTGCTGATCTCCTAAAACTGCAGATATAGGGATTTCTTGTCCGATAATTTTTTTATCTAAAGTCCCAAAACTATCAGCTGAATTTTTTACTTCCGGAAGAATTTTGTGTGATATCTTTAATTTTTTTAATATATTTTTATCCCATTGATTTGTATTTATATTGTACAACATTGTTCTGGATGCATTAGTTGCTTCAGTTAAATGTCTTTTTCCTTTAGTGAGCTTCCAAATTAAAAAGGTATCAATGGTTCCAAATAGTAAATTATTTAATTTTAATAATCTTTTTGATTCTTTAACATTATCTAATATCCATCTAATTTTCGTTGCTGAAAAATATGGATCAATAAATAAGCCAGTTTTTTTTCTAATAATATTTTCATAATTATTTTTTTTCAATTTTTGGCAAAATTGTTGTGTACGTCTATCCTGCCAAACAATAGCATTGTAAATTGGTTTGCCATTTTTTTTATTCCAGAGGATAGTTGTTTCTCTTTGATTGGTAATTCCAATACTTAATATTTTTCCTTTTAACTTCTTAGCTTTTTGTATAACTTTTTTTAATGATTTAAGTGTAGTCTTCCAAATCTCATTTGGATTATGTTCTACCCAACCATTTTTTGGAAAATATTGTTTAAATTCAAACTGTGATATAAATTTTGTGTTACCTTTTGTATCAAACAAAATTACTCTTGTTGATGTAGTGCCTTGGTCAATAGCAACAAGAAATTTTTTCACAATTTTAATTTATGCCAAGATGTTTTTTTCTTTTCTCTACCCAGGTTCTAATTAAATTATCAAATATTAAACCTATGAAAGCAACGCAAATCCCAAGCGTTAATCCTTTGCCCGCACCTTGTTTATCTGATAATGCTTTTAGAATATATTGTCCCAAATCTTCAGTTCCAATAAAAGCTCCAATGATCACCATAAACAATGCAAATACAATTGTTTGATTTAAGCCAAGCATCATGTGAGGAAATGCTAAAGGAAATTCTATTTTAGTCAATCTTTGGAATTTATTTACACCTGACATTGTTGCAGCATCATGCAAGCCAGCTGGAACACTTCTAAGACCTTCAATTGTATAACGTGTTGCAGGTATTGTTGCGTAAACTATAACTGCAATTAAAACTGATGTATCAGTTATACCAAAAAGCATCATCACTGGAATTAAGTATACGAATGAAGGAAAAGTTTGAAATATATCACAAACCCCCAACATAAAACTCGCAGAATGTTTGTTTTGAAAACATAAAGTTCCAACTGTAAATCCAATTATACAAGATACAATAACTCCAAATGTTGCCATATAAGTCGTGACTAAAGCTCTATCCCACCAAGGGCTTAGGGCAATAAATAATGTTAAACCACAAACAACTAAAGCTGAACGAATGCCACCGATTAAATATCCAGCTCCAACAACTAAAACTATTGTAGCTACCGCAGGCATTCTTAAATATAAAGCTCTCATTGGCTGAAGTACGTCTTGAATCAACCATGTATTAAATGCTTTTATATATACAAAAAACGTATCGAAGATCCAATCAACACCTTTATTCCAAAAATCGGCTGTTGATATTCCTTTATTATGTGGAACTTCAAATAAATAATTGTAACTACCTTTGAATAAAAAAGTTCCAACATAAGCAAGTACAATTCCTATAATTACTGTTGCAGCAAAAAATAAAATGTTTTTATTTTTTTGAAAGAATGTCAGATTACCAAAATAATCTATTTGTTTATTTGCCCAAGCTAAAGACATTTTATCTAAAAGAATTGCAATTAAACTAATGCACAATCCAGCTTCCAAGGCCATACCAATATCCAATCTATTTAACGCTAACAATAAATTATATCCTAAACCTTTTGCAGCTATAAAAGCTGAGATAACTGCCATAGAAAAACACACCATTATAACCTGGTTTACACCAATCAAAATATCTCTTCTTGCTGTTGGAATTAATACTTTAAGCATCAGTTGCCAATTATTGCATCCACTCATTTTGCCCGCTTCAATAACTTCTGGGGGTATTGCTCTTAAACCTAATAAAGTTAATAATATCATTGGTGGAATAGCAACAACCATAGTTATAATTACTGCAGAATGATCACCGACTCCGAACAAAACCATTGCAGGAACTAATACCGCATATTGTGGCATAGTTTGCATAACTAAAAGTATTGGATATAAAGCTTTCTCAATACGTTTACTTTTAAATGCCGCAATGCCTAAACCTAAACCAAAAATAAATGATAGTGGTGCTGCAACTAATATAAATGAAAGAGTTTGCATCGAAGGTTTCCACTGACCAAATATGGAGATATAAACCATAACTAAACCTGCAAATAAGGCTAGACCTTTGCCACTTAAATTATAACCAAGTATTACTGCACCAGCAGCAACGATTGTCCAAGGCAAACCAGGCAGCTTTGCCCAAGGATTTTCACTAATCCAATCCCAGCTTGTAAATGTAACAATGGTATTTTTTCCACCTATTAAAATTTCTCTAATTAACTCTATTAAAAACGTCATAAAAAAAGTTAAATTTCTACTTACTTGTAATAACAAAGGTCGAGTTTTAAATTCTTTAATATCCTCATCCCAAAACTCCATTGGCATCCATTCGTTCATTAAGAAAAATAATGAATCATTTATCCAAATGGGTAACCATCCAAGCAATGGAGGCAGTCTCCAAAATACATCAAAAGCGTAATATCTTACTTCTTTGCCAAGAAAAACATAGCTACTTTGATTTGGATCTTTAACAAATTCTGCCTGGACCCGAATAAATTTATATGTTTCTGGAACATCAATTGCAAAACATAAAGCAAAAAATGCAATCAATAAAAATAACCATTGAAATAACTTTGGATATTTTTTTATAAATTCCATGATTTAATTATTATTTTTTCTTCCTCCAAAAACTGTATTAATTATTTTTGTTGGATTAATAGAGCCTACAATTTTGTTGTTATTATCTATTACTGCTACTGATTTTTCTTGAGTTAAAATTTTTTCAGCAACATTTTCAATAATTTCATTTTTTAAAACCTTCAAATCACCCAAATTTTCAGTGGTAGATGGATCCATTACATCTTCTATTAACAAAACTTTTTCCCTAGGAACTTCTTCAGTAAATTTCCTTACATATTCAGTTGCTGGTTTTAAAACAATGTTAGCAGGCGTATCTAGCTGTTCAATTATACCATCTTTCATAATCGCAATTCGATCAGCAAGTTTTAGAGCCTCGTCAAAATCATGTGTAATAAACATAATTGTTTTCTGTAATTTATCTTGAAGTCTTAAAAACTCATCCTGCATTTCTTTTCTAATTAATGGATCTAATGCAGAAAAAGGTTCATCCAAAAACCAAATATCTGGCTCTACTGCTAATGATCTCGCAATACCTACTCTTTGTTGTTGACCTCCAGAAAGTTCTCTTGGAAAATAGTTTTCTCTTCCATCAAGACCAACAAGTTTAACCATATCCATTGCTTTACTAATGCTATCTTCAGTTTTAATTCCCTTAATTTGGAGCGGGAAGGCAATATTTTCTACAACTGTTTTATGAGGAAGTAGAGCAAAACTCTGAAAAACCATTCCCATTTTATTTCTTCTAAGCTCTATCAGTTCTTTATTATTTAATTGAAGTAAATCTTGACCTTCTATAAAAATTTTTCCACCTGTTGCATCAGTTAATCTAGAAATACATCTTAATAAAGTCGATTTACCTGAACCAGACAAACCCATTACAACTAGCATTTCTCCTTTTGAAACTTCAAATGAAGCATTGTTAACGCCTACTATGCATCCATTTTCTTGAAAGGTTTTTGCGTCTACATTGCCATTTGACTCTTGAAGCATTTTTTTGGCATTTTCTCCAAAAATTTTGTAAACAGCTTCACATTTAATTACTGGTTCTGACATAAATTCTTAATCAAGTTATACGAAATTAAGATAAAATAAAATCTATATAATTTATTACTTTCCTCCTTAAAAATTTTTAATAAAATAAACCCTTGTATCAATACCGGTGCTTAAAAAACTTAAAACCTCTCCACTTACATTTGCTGTTTTATTTACTCCGACATTAGCTCCACTTACAGTGTAACCAGCAAAACATTTGTTTTTCTCTTTATCCCATTTAACATATGTTTCATCAATTTTATTACCATTGATAGTATATAGTTCGTAAGCTTCATAATTTAAAAAATGAGCAGCCATGATAGCACGTTGAGGAAGAAGTTTTGTTGCATTACAAACTGCTTCATATAATTCATCAGTCAATCTAAAATTATCTGTTCCATCAAAGGTTACTAGAATACCTGATGGAAGTTTTGATATAAGTGCGTTAAGTTTTTTTTCTTTTGCAATTCTTTCTTCTTCTAATTTCATTTTTTTAATTAATTCATCTCCTTCTCCCCAATAAATATTTAAAATACCAAAAGATAAAATTATAATAAGTGTTAAGATAAGAAGACCACCAAATTGCCTTGTTGTTTCAGGCAACTCTTTTAATCTATTTATATAATTATTTTTTATCATTATTTTAATTATTCTTGTAATTTTCCATTAATCCAGGTACCTGTTTTTTCTTTACCATCAGACCAGGTAAAAGTTCCTTTTCCATTCATAAAACCATTGGCCCATTCTCCAACATACGTTGCGCCATTTGGAAAAGTTAATGTACCTTGCCCACTCCACTCACTATTCTTAAATTCGCCTTTATAAATATATCCATTAGGCCAAGTTTCTGTTCCTTGACCATGTTTTTTTGTGTTTACCCACTCACCTTCATAAGTTGTTTTATCTGTATAAACCCACTTACCATAACCATTTTCACAATTTCCTTCCTTACATCCAGTACTACGAGCTAGAACTTCAGATGTAATTAAAAAACTAAAAATTATACTAATAATAATTTTTTTCATAACAATACTTTACACAAAATTAATTAAAAAAAAATCAGACATTTGTGTCTATTTTTCTACATGAATAAAAGGAAATATCTTTTTCCGAGTTTTCACTTTTTACATTTCTTGTAATTTCATGAACTAATTCGCCTGATTTTCTATTTATAATACCAGACTCTGAGTAATTTTTTTTTTGGTCAATTGCTTTAAATAAAACAACATCTTTATTTACTATTTTAACATTTAATTTTTCTGTCTCTGAAAGAAATAAAGACAATCCACTAATCAAAAGTGTTTCTGGTTTTTTTGCCTCAATATCGAATTTATCTAAATCCTTATCATCTAAATCTTTGGCTAGAAAAGTTTGATAATTGTATTCAGAATTCTTAAGTATTTTTTTTTCTAAATCACATACAAAACTAAGATTAATATCCTCTTGGATATCCACATCTTTTGCAAAGGCTGAATTTAAAAATAGTAAGCTAAGAGATATATAAAGAAAATATTTTGTCATTAGATTAAATAAACTTTTAAGTAACCGTTTTTCTAAAGTTAAAATAAAAAAATCTCCCCCAACATTTTGTTGGGAGAGACTTTATAATTATTACTTTAACCTTTATTTGGTAAAAGCTTGCCAAACACTCTTATTGTCAGCTAACCATTTTTTAGCTGCATCTTGGTGTGTCATACCATCTTCGTCAACTAAAGCGGCCATTGCACCAATTTGACTTGTAGAAAATGAAAGTTTTTTAAACATTGCAGCTGCTGCTGGATGAGTTTTTGGAAAGTCTGCGTTAACAGCCTTTTTCAAATAACCATCTGGCGAACCACATTTACCATCTCCACCATCTTCTGGTCTACAACCAGCTGTGTATGGAGGAAAATCTATAAATGTAAAACCAGCACCATCAGTAAAGTTTGGCGTCCAGTTAAAGATGATAGTTCCTCTTCCTTCTTTTTTAGCAGCTTTAAGTTCTGCCCAAAGTGCATCTGCACTTCCAGCAAATTTAACCCACCAAAGGTCTCCTAAACCTAATGCATCAATTCTTTGTGGAATTAAATCACCGTGCCAAGTTTGTGGACCTTCTAACATTCTTCCTTTTCCATCTGGTGAATCAGGAGTTGTAAAGTTTTTTGCACAGTCTGGATTTTTTAAAGCAGTCCAGTCTGGTAGACCTGGGCATAAACCTTTTTCAACAACCCAATTTGGATATCCCATATCCTCAAGAGTTCTTGCTTCGTGATCTCCCCAGTCAAGCAAACCACCTTTATCTAAAGCTGTAGTAAATGATTTACCGAAAGCAGATTCCCAAACTTCGTGTGATATTGTTACATCACCGATTCTAATTGATTCATAAACTGCTTGTGAATCAACTCCTTCAGCATATGAAACGTTGTTACCCATACTCTCCATAATTCCACCAATTACGTAAGCCATTACAAT
>CACJRJ010000012.1 GCA_902595725.1 uncultured Pelagibacteraceae bacterium | reverse complement strand
ATTAAAAAATGCTCTTTTTCTTACGAACAAGAATTTAAAATTAAAAAATACACAGAAAGCCTTGGAATGGAGTATTTGAGCACACCATTTTCAAGAGCAGCTGTTGATAGACTAAATAAGCTTAAAGTAAAAGCCTTTAAAATAGGTTCGGGCGAATGCAATAATTTGCCTCTAATTGAATATGTTTCTAAATCAAAAAAACCAATAATTTTAAGTACTGGTATGAACAATATGAAACAAATAAAAAAAACTATATCAATTCTAAAAAAAAATAAAGTTAAATTTGTCATTAATCATTGCACAAATATTTACCCATCTAACTATTCACATGCAAGATTAAATTTTATTTTAGAACTTAAAAAAAATTTCCCTAATATTTTAATTGGACTTTCAGATCATTCAGAAGATAATTTAACTTCTTATGCAGCTATAGCTTTAGGAGTTAACTTAGTTGAAAAACATTTTGTTGATACAAAAAAAAGAAAAGGCCCTGATATTTCAAGTTCATTAGACGAAAAAGGCTTAAAAAATTTGATTATTGATTCAAAAAATATTTTTTTAACATTAAAAGATAAAAAAAATATTTTGAAAGAAGAAGTAAGTGTTGCAAAATTTGCCTTTGCATCAGTGATAGCTTTAAGAAATATATTTAAAGGTGAAAAATTAACAAGAGACAATATTTGGGTAAAAAGACCTGGAACTGGTGACTTTAGTGCAGAAATGTACTATAAGCTTTTAGGAAAAAAAGTAAAAAAAGATATTTTACAAAATACTCAAATTAAAAAAATACATATCTGAAAAAAAAAATTGTTTTTATAACTGGTACTAGAGCAGATTTTAGTAAAATTAAAAGTGTTATACAAAAACTTTTAAGACTAAATTTTAATATAAAAATTTTTGTTACCGGAATGCATTTAGATAGAAAATATGGCTATACATATAATGAACTTAAAAAGAACTTCCCAAAAAACACTTTATATAAATTTAAAAACTACACTAAAATAGAAAGCCAAGACAAAGTATTAGCAAATACAATATATGGATTTAATAAATTCTTGAGATTAAATAAACCTAATCTGGTTATTGTTCATGGGGATAGAGTAGAAGCACTTGCTGGGGCAATATCGGCATCACTAAATAATTATTTAACAATGCATATCGAAGGTGGAGAATTAACTGGAACAATAGACGAGCATATAAGACATTCAATTTCAAAACTTTCACACTTGCATCTAGTTTCAAATAGTATTGCAAAAAAAAGACTTATTAAAAATCTTGGTGAAAACCCAAATTCTATATTTGTCTGTGGTAGTCCTGATATAGATATAATGAGAAAGCAATTTCTCCCAAAAATAAATGAAGTAAAAAAAAGATATTCAATTTTTTTTGAAAAATATTCAATTTTAATTTTTCATCCTGTTACAACAGAATTAAAAAAAACTAAATATTTTACAAATATTCTTTTAGATGCTTGCATTAAATCAGGTAAAAAATTTGTAGTAATTTTTCCAAATAATGATCCTGGAAATTTAGATATTCTAAAAGTTTACAAATCTAAAATTTTAAAGAATGAAAATTTTAAAATGCTTAAATCAATGAGATTTGAATATTTTTTATCATTATTAAAAAATTCAAATTTTATTATTGGTAATTCTAGCGCTGGAATTATAGAAGCTCCTGTATATGGAATTCCAACTATTAATTTAGGATCTAGACAAAATGAACGTGTTAAAAATATTAAATCAATTATTAATGTTAAATTTAATATTTCTTCAATTCTTTCATCTATTTCAAAAATTAGTGATAAAAAATTTGAAAAAAAATTTTTTTTTGGACATGGTAACTCAGCAAAAAAAATTGCATATATTCTGAAATTAAAAAAAATATGGAGTACACCAGTTCAAAAAAAACTTAAAGAATAAAATTAAATGAAACTATCAGGTATCAGCATAAATAAAATTAACAGAATAATTGATAAAAAAAATTATTTTTATTTATATCTTTATTATTTTTTATTACTTGGAGCCAATATATTTGAGTTAATTGGAATAAGTTCTATTCCAATATTTATTTTAGCTCTTACTGGGAATGAATTAATCTCAAATTATATAGAATTATTAAATATAGAAAGTTTCATTTATAGCTTTGATCTAGAAATTGAAATTCTAATAGGAATTGCTTTATTTATTATTTTTTTGCTCAAAAATATTTATTTAGGTTTTTTGTCTTATTTTCAAAATAAACTAAGATTAAAATTAAGACAGGACCTTAAAAATAAAATTTATAGTAACTATATATATTCTCCTTATAGTTTTTTTTTATTAAGAAACCCAGCAACGCTAGCTAGAAATGTCGTTTTAGATTGTAATAATTCTATTGAAATAATTTTTAAAATTATAACAATATTAAAAGAATTAATATTATTAATTTTAATTTCTACTTTGCTTTTATTAGCAAATCCAGCTTCAGCAATTTCTGTAATATCAATTTTATTTATATCAAGTTTAATTTTTGTTTTGCTTACTAAAAATATAATGGGAAAAGCAGGAAAAAAAATTCATAAAGCATCGGGCAGCACACTTGTGTATTTACAAGAGACATTTGGCTCTATTAAAGAACTTAAAATTTTAAACAAACATTTGTTTTCATTAAAAAAATTTACTACTGTTATGACTGAAGAAGAACGTAATAGAGCTTTATCCGGATTTATCCAATCATTACCAAGACTATTTTTAGAAACTGTAAGTATAACTGGAATAATGTTGTTATGTTTTTTTTTAATAAGAGTTAACGGAAGTTTTGAAATTATTTTACCAATTTTAACTTTATATATTGTCTCAATAGTAAGAATGATGCCATCATATAATATAATAACTCAATCAATATCAGGAATAAATAATCTTATGTTTTCTTTTGAGTTTATATACAACGAAATTATCAATGTAGAAAAAAAGAATTATGTATCTAATAAATTTGAAAAAATTAAAGATTTTCCAAAACTTAGAAATAAAATCATTTTAAAAGATATTCATTTTAGTTATGAAAAAAATAAATCAGTTTTAGAAAACATAAACTTAGAAATAATAAAAAATTCCAAAGTTGGAATAATAGGTCCTTCAGGTTCAGGAAAAAGTACATTATTAGATTTGATTACTTGTTTGCACACTCCACAAAAGGGAAAAATATTTTGTGATGATATAGATATAAATTCAAATAAGGCAGGATGGCAAAAAAAACTAGGTTATGTTGCACAAAATATATATTTATTAGACGATACAATTAAAAATAATATTGCTTATGGAATAAATGAAGAAGAAATAGAAAATGATAAATTAGTAGATAGTCTTAAAAAATCTCAACTTTATACTTTTGTAAATTCTCTTCAAAATAAAGAGGAAACTTTAATTGGAAATAATGGTATAAGAATTTCAGGTGGACAAAGACAAAGAATTGGAATAGCTAGAGCACTTTATACTGATCCTGAAATAATAATTTTTGACGAAGCTACAAGTTCTTTGGATGAAGAAAATGAAAGTAAGATCATGGATGATATTGACAAATTAAGTAAAAATAAAACAATTATAATAATCACCCACAGACTAAACTCAGTTAAAAATTGTGATAATATTTTTGTTCTAAAAAATGGATCTATTATTGACAATGGTAAGTATAAAGATTTAATAAATAGTGGAATTATTTAAACAAATTAATTATTAATGAAAAAAAAAGTTTATATATCCTTAACAGCAGATAACATTCATCATGGACATATTAATCTTATAAATGAAGGAAAAAAATATGGAGATGTGATTATTGGATTGTTGACTGACAAAGCTGTAGCAACACATAAAAAGTTGCCAATTCTAAATTATGAACAAAGAAAACTAATAATCCAAAATATTTCTGGAGTTACTGATGTTGTCCCTCAATCTGAATGGGACGATTCTTTAACAATTCAAAAACTTAAGCCTGAATTTGTTATTCACGGAGACGATTGGACAACAGGTAAACAAGCTGTTTTGAGAAAAAATGTTATTGAAACTTTAAATAAATATGGTGGTAAACTAATTGAAGTGCCTTATACAAAAGGCATTTCTTCTGAAGCAATTTCAAATAAGTCAAAAAAAGTTGGAATTTCTCCCGACCAAAGAATAAAAACTTTAAAAAGATCAATAGAAAATAAAGATATTACAAGAATTATAGAAACTCACAGTCCTATCTCTGCATTAATTGCAGAGAATGCAACAGCAAATATTAATGGAAGAGAAAAATATTTTGATGGTTTTTGGTCAAGCTCTTTAACAGATGCCTCTCTGATGGGTAAGCCTGATATTGAAGTAGTAGATATTTCAAAAAGATTAGAGAATATAAACAATATATTTGAAGTGACATCAAAACCTCTAATAATGGATATAGACACAGGAGGAAAAATTGAGCATTTAAATTTAAATATTAAAACAATTGAAAGACTTGGAATTTCAGCTGTAATCATGGAAGATAAAACAGGTTTAAAAAAAAATTCATTATTAAACGATACTTCTAGTCAGTCGCAAGAAGATATAGCTACATTCTCAGAAAAAATAAGAAAAGCAAAAATTAATCAACAGAATTCAGATTTTATGATTATTGCAAGAATAGAAAGTTTTATTTTAGGAAAAGGAATAGATGATGCAATTTTAAGAGCAAAATCTTATGTAGACTCTGGAAGTGATGCAATTATGATACATAGTAAAAAAGATCAGCCAAATGAAATTTTTGATTTTTCAAAAAAATTTAAAAAAGAATTTAACAATATTCCATTAGTTTGTGTACCAAGCACCTATAGCTCTGTAAAAGAGTCAGAATTAATTCAGCAAGGATTTAATGTTGTAATTTATGCAAATCATCTTTTTAGAGCAGCATATCCTGCAATGGTAAAAACTGCAGAGTCAATTTTAACACATGAAAGATCTAAAGAAATTGAGGATAAATTAACCTCAATTAAAGATATGATGGATTTAATTCCAGGCACAAACTAAAGATGTTAGACTCAAAAAAATTTTATAATTTTTTAAAAAAAAATAATATTAATTTTTTTACAGGAGTCCCTGACTCGCTTCTTAAAAATTTTATTTATTTATTGGATAAAAAAAAAAAAGAGGAGCATTTATCTGTTGGAAACGAAGGACTAGCAATAGCATTGGCAGCTGGACACTATTTATCTTCTGGAAATCCAGCACTTGTATATATGCAAAATTCTGGTTTAGGTAATGCAATTAATCCATTAAATTCTATTGCTAATAAAGAAGTTTATGGCATCCCAATGCTTCTCTTAATTGGGTGGAGAGGTGAAATTATAAAAAAAAATAAACAAGTTGACGATGAGCCTCAACATTTATACCAAGGCAAAATTACATTAAAGCAACTTAAATTGATTGATATCCCTTACAAAGTAATTAATAAAGATACAAAAAATTTTAAAAAAATTATTACTCAAAGTAAACAGCTATCAATTTCTCTTCAAAAACCTGTAGCTATAATAGTAAAAAAGGGTACTTTTAAAAAAAATAAAGAAAAAAAAATATTTTCCAAAAAAACATCTTATCCATTTCGCAAAAAAATTATTGAAAAAATTATTGAAAAATCAAAAAATAATTCCTTAATAATCTCTACGACAGGATATACCTCTAGGGAGCTTTATCATTTAAGATTTTTAAGAAATGAAAATGTATCAAAAGACTTTTTAATGGTTGGTGGCATGGGACACGCAGTATCTGTTTCAGCAGGAATTGCAAAAAATTTAAAAAAAAAAAAAATAATTTGTATAGATGGAGATGGTTCTCTATTAATGCACACATCTGGAATGCAAAACTCAGCCATGATGAAAAATTTCATTCATATACTAATTAATAATGGCGTCCATGATTCTGTTGGTGGACAAAAAATTAACTCAATAAAGCTTAATTATAGACAAATTAGCAAAGGTTTTGGATATGATTTTTATTTTAAATCTTCTACTTTAAAAAAATTTGAAAAAAATATGGATAAAGCCTTAAAATTAAATAAAAGTGTTTTTATTGAAATTTTAAGTCAGGCAGGTATTACTAGTAACTTACCAAGACCAAAAGAGAAATTTATATTAAGAAAAAAAGAGTTTCAAAAAATATTAAAAAAAAATGCAAAATATTAAAAGTTTAATAAAAAAAGAAAATAATAAAAAAATAATTTTTACTGCTGGACCAGCTAGCTTAATAAGCACCAATCTTTCAAATATTAAACCATGTTTTGGTCGTGGTGATGAAGAATATTTAAAAACTGAAAAGAAAGTTTTGTCAAAAATTAAAAAAATAGCAGGTGGATTTCTAAATATTTCTCGTTTTCAAGGGTCTGGAAGTTTAGCAATAGAAATTATGATGGCCAATTACCTATTTGGGAAAATTTTAATTATTGATACAGGATATTATTCTCAGAGATTATATAGCATATCTAATCAACATAAAAAGTTATTTGGATATATTAAAAAAGTAGATCAAATCAATTGGAAAGATTTAAGTTCTTTTCAAAAAAAATATGATTGGATAGTTGCATGTCCAACAGAAACTAGTTGTGGGTTAAAAATTCCAATTAAAAACTTAAGCAAATTTGCAAAAAAATGTAAATCCAAATTAATGTTAGATGCCACCGGCTCTATAGGTTTAGAAAAAGATCATGAACTTGCCGATGTTATATCTTTCAGCTCTTGCAAAGGTTTATTTGGTTTAACAGGAGCAGGTTTTATTTGCTTTAATAGAAAATTTGAAAATTATATTCCAAGTTTCTATTTAAATTTACAAAATCATATTGATAAAAAAATGACAGGTCCATACCAAATTTTATACTCACTGGAAAAAGTTTTAGAAAAGCATTCTGAAATCAAGCATTCTGTATTAGTTAATAAAAAAAGGTTTATGAAAAAAATGGAAAATTTTTTAACTATTCCAATTGAAAATCAACCTAATTTATGTACTCATGTAAATAAAATAGTTAAATCTAAAAGTAAAAAAGTTATTCTATACTCTCCCAGAAATAATATTGGAGGAAGTGTTGTTTGTCATATTGGTGAAGCTCATTTAGGTAAAAACGCCAAAGGAAATATCTTAGATCTATTGGATTAATGAAGAATAAAAATATTTTGTTAGATATGTCAGCAACAATTATTCATCACGGTCATGTGAGATTAATCAATAGAGCGGCAAAACTTGGAAATGTTATTATTGCTCTAACCATAGACAAGGAAATTAAAAAATATAAAGGCTATATACCAGAAATACAATTCAAACATAGAAGAGAAATTCTTCAATCATTTAAAAATGTTTTTAAAGTAGTACCGAGCAATTTTTTTATAACAGATAAATTCTTGAGAAGTTTAAAAATAGATTACTTAATACATGGAAATGATAATAAAAATAAAATTTCAAAAACAAAAATTAAAATTTTTAAAAGAACAATGGGTATAAGTAGTACTTTAATTAGAAAAAAAGCATGCAAAAATTTAAAAAAATAAAATTAGATAAAAAACAAGGAATAGTCTTTTGGGTTGAGGGCTTTTCAGGCTCAGGAAAATCTTCAATATTAAAATTAGTTCATAAAAGAATTGATAAAAAATTTGGAACAACAATAAATTTAAGTGGAGATGACCTAAGAAAATTGTATGGATATTATGGATATAAAAAAAGTGATAGGATTAAAAACTCATATAAGTTTAGTGAATTGTTAAATTTTTTAACTAAAAAAAAAATTAATGTATTGTATTCAGTGGTTGGGTTAAATCATGCTGCTAGAAAAATTTACAAGTCTAAGATTGAAAATTTTTTGGTTACATTAATTGATGCAGATATTAGAAAAATAATAGAACTTGGTAAAAAAAAGACTTATAAAAAAAAGAAATATATTTTAGGTATTGATATAAAGCCAGAATATCCAAAAAAACCAAACTTTATTATAAAAAATGATATGCAAAAAAATTTAAAAACTTTAGCAAACCAATATTATAATGATATAATCAAAAAGGTTACTAACTAAATAAACATGAAAAAAAAAGCAAAAGTATTATTGATAACTCCAAATTTAAAGGGAATTTCTGATGGAGTGAATAGAATTCAACCATCATTAGGATTAATGCTTATAGCTCCAATATTAGAAAAAAATGGGCATGAAGTAAAAATTTATGATGCAGCTTTGGATGGCTGGGAAAAAAGAAAAGTTATTGATGAAAAAAATAATATTGTAATGATAGGGCAAGATGATGAAAATATTGCAAAAGTTGTATCAAATTTTTCACCTGATATTGTTGCAATTTCAGTTTTATTTTCAAATTTATTAGAGTCGGCTCATCAAATTGCAAAAGTAATTAAAAAAGTAAATAAAAAAATTCAGATTATTTTGGGAGGCAATCATATATCAAGTGCAGTACAAGATTATAAATATTTTAAAATTGATAAAGAAATTAAACTTGAAAATATTATAACTGATCTTGAAAATGATCACTTTGATTATGGCATGGCAGGTGAAGGTGAATTTTCATTTTTAAAAATAGTTGAAGCTATTATTAATAATGATGTTAATGAGATAATGAAAGTTCCTGGATTGGTAAAAAGGATATCTAAAGGAAAATATCATATAAATTCAAATCATAGAGTTCACGATCTAAATTTACTTCCAAGACCAGCAAGACATCTTGTGGATATGGAGGCATATTTTAAGATAGGAGCTTTTCACTCAGCAAAGTCTAGATCAAAAAGAGTTCTAAGTGTTATGTGTTCTAGAGGCTGCCCTGAAAAATGTACTTTTTGTTCTACTCCAAGCATGTGGGGTCAAAATACTAGATGGAGATCAACAGATCATATAATGGATGAAATTTCTAATGACGTAAGAGATTTTAAAATTGGAGAAATTCAATTTGATGACGATACAATTACTGTAAATAAAAAAAACTTGTATTCGCTATGTGATAGATTGGAAAAAATTGGTTTACCTTGGTGTACACCTAATGGCACAAAAGTAAATTATCATTTTAAAAAGCAAGACGAAATGTATAAAAGAATGTATGAATCTGGATGTTATCAAATTACTCTTGCTTGTGAAAGTGGTGTACAAAGAGTATTAGATGATATAATCCATAAAAGATTACCGCTTGAAACAATTTATCCTTCAATTGAAAATGCAAAAAAAGCTGGAATGTTAGTACATACTTTTTGGATTGTGGGATATCCAGGAGAGACATATGAAGAAATTAATAAAACTATAGATTTTGCAATGAATTCTGGAGCAGATAGCTTTTCTTTTGCAATATTAAGTCCCCTACCTGGAACTCCAATTTATAGAAAAGTAATAAAAGAAAATCTTTGGTGGGGAGGTAGATCTTTAGACGATATGCTTTTTAGGTCTTCACTAGTAAAAGTTGATGGATTTTCTGGGCCTGATGAGTTTGAAAAATTTGTAAACGAAGCCAATGTTAAAGCCAATTTAATGTTGAGAGATAACGATCCAAAAAGGTTTCATTACAAGTACGGAAAAAATGCAGAAGCTTCTGCACTTGTAAAACAAACTTAATAGCTCTAAAATATTAATAATACCCTAAATGAAATTATCAAATTTTCATATAAATTCTTATAATGACAATGGATTTTTAGTAATAAAAAAATTTTTTTCTAAAAAAGACATTGAAACTATTTCTAGTGAGCTAAATAAAATATTAAGTGCTGATAATAAAAATATTTATTTATATTATACTAGATCAAAAATTAATAAAAAACTAATCCTAAATAGAATTGAAAATTTCTATGAAAATAATAAGAAAATAAAAAAAGTTCTAGATAAAAAATTAAAAAGTATAATTTATCAAATCATTAAATCTAAAGTTAATATCTTTAAGGACAAAGCCAATATTAAAAGTCCAGGTGCTGTTGGTTTTGAGCCTCATCAAGATTTAACTATTTGGAATAATATGTATAAAATAAAAGAATTTATTACTGTTGCAGTTACTATAGATAAATCAAATAAAAAAAATGGATGTTTAGAAATATCTCCCAAGTCTCATATAATGGGTGAGTTAGCAAAATTTGAGAAAGCAATACCACTAAATAAAGTTAGAAAGCTTAAATGGAAAAAACTAATTAGTTTACCTGGTGATATAGTTATTTTTAATGACAAGACGGCACATAGATCAGATTCAAACCTTTCAAACAAATCAAGAAGAATGTTATTTTTAACTTATAATGAAATTAAATATGGAAGTAAAATTAGAAAATATTTTAAAGATAAAATTAAAAATTATCCACCCAATAATTTAAGAAAAAAAAATATTAAATATAATTGGAAGATATAATATGAAGTATTTAAAAAAGTTTTTTTTTATTTTTTTAGTAATCTTAGTTTCATTTTCAATTTTTGGGAATATTGTTATACATTCTACATCAAATAATAATCCAGGTGGAGCTTTTGGAAAAACTGAGTCAGCAATTGTTTTTTTTGCAAAAATACCAAGTAATTCTATAAAAATTATAAAGTGCTATTTATTTAATAATATTGAAGCTTGTTCAGGTTTTGGTGGAGACGAGTTTACATATACAAAACATAAAAAGAAGAAAAAAGGTTTAACAATATTTTCAAGTAATCCAAATCATTTAGAAGGTTACATAATATTTTCAAGATACTTTAAAGATAAAGGAAAAAATTTAGTACATTTGTATGATATTAAGAATGATAAAATTTTGTATGAGTGGGATCCAGATATAGATGAGATAAATAAAATATCAAATTTTGATAGATCTCAAAAGAATTTAGAGATGGACTCAAATAGAAAAAGATATTTATTTTATCATCCAGTGTTATTAAGTAATGGCTCTATTATAACCCATTCATCTTCTCCGTTGATTAAAATAGATAGATGTTCAAATTTAGTTTGGCAAATAGATAAAAGATTTCATCATAGTATAAATTTAGACTCAGAAAATAATATATGGGTACCAATTTTAGAAATTCCAGGAAAGTATAAAAGTATTCACAATTTATATCATGATGATGGAATAGCAAAAGTGAGTTTAGACGGCACTATATTACTCGAAAAATCTGTTACAGAAATATTAATTGAAAATAATCTATTTGAGTTAGTTTTAAATGTTTATTATGGGGATGATCCAATTCATCTTAATGATATAGAGCCTGTAAATTTTGACAGTAATTATTGGTTAAAAGGTGATGTTTTTTTATCAATAAGAAGTTTATCTCTTGTAATACTTTATAGACCATCAACAAATAAAGTCATTTGGTATAAGCAAGGTCCTTGGAGATTTCAACATGATATTGACTTAGTAGATCAAAATACAATTGCTATATTTGATAATAATGTAACATTAGGATGGGATGAATCCCCAAACACTAATAATTTATACTTTTATAATTTTGATAATGAAACAAGTGAAAAAAAATATGAAAAATTATTTATTAACCATAATATTAATAGCAGAACAGGGTCGTTATATAGAATTCTTAATAATGATGATATATATGTAGAGGAAGAGGATCATGGTAGAATATTAAGAGGAGATAGTGAGGGCAACTTAAGGTGGGAATTTATTTGGAATTCATTAATTAACTGGTCTAGATATATTTCAGAAGAGGAGTTTAAAAAATTTGATTTTATAGAACAAGAATGTCAAAAATAATAATATATTTAATTGTTAGCTTTTTATTTATTTCTTCTGCTCAAGCTTACATAGGTCCAGGAGCCGGTATTGGAGCTATATTAACTGGTTTAGGTTTCATAATATTGGTAATATTATTAATAGTATCAATTATAATTTATCCTTTTAAATGGATAGTTAAAAAAATAAAAAATAAAAATAAAAATAAAAAAAATTGAAAATTATTTTTCTAATTATTTCATGCATAATTTCATGTGAATTAACTTTTAGAATAAGATTCGAAAAAAATTTTTATTCTATTAAAGAAAATATAAAAAAATACTTACAAGAAATTAAAAATCTTAATAGCACAAATGATGACGATCCTTTTAAAATATTACTTAAAGTATTTTTAGATTACTTGAAAATTGTAATAAAATTTGTACTAATTTTATTGCCTATAATAATATATATATTAATTTCAATATATTTAAAACTTGAAATAATAATAATATTTACATCCTTAAAAATAAATTTTTTTTATTATTTTAATTATATTAATTTATATTTACCTAAGGAAAAAAATTGCTCGAAATAAAATATAATTCACTAGATAAAATAATTCATAAATTAGCTTTATCAAATAGAAATATTATTAAATTATTATTTAAAATTGAAAAATTTTTTTTTTTAAAAAAAAAAACTATTCATGAAAAAAATTATTTCATTACTGGTCTTGCAAGATCTGGAACAACACAATTATTAAATTTATTGCATAATACAGGTAAATTTTCATCTTTTACTTATTCTGATATGCCATTTATATTTTCACCAAATATATGGAATAAATTTCGATCAGTTTTTAAAAATGAGATAATAGAAAAAACTGAAAGAGCACATCGAGATGGAATAAAAATAGATTTAAATAGTCCAGAGGCACTAGAAGAGCCAATTTGGATGCACTTAAAAGAAAATAAATATATTCATAATAACTATGTTAAAAACCATGATTTAAGTGACAAAGATGTTAATTTTTATAAACAAATAATAAATTTGATTAAAATTAAATATCAAAAAGAAAGATACCTATCTAAGAATAATTTCAATATATTAAGACTAAAATCATTATTAGATTTTTTTCCAGAGTCTTACTTTTTTATAGTTTTTAGAAATCCTTTAGAACAGTCTTACTCTCTTTATAAACAACATATAAACTTTATAAAAATACAAAAAGAAAATAAATTTATATTAAAATATATGGATTTACTTGGTCATTTTGATTTTGGATTAAATCATAAATATTACTCATTCGACAATGAAAGTTCCATTGAGATTAATCCTAGCAGTCTTAATTATTGGTTAAAAATTTGGTTAGATGTATATAAATATGCATTAAAATTTCAAGATAACAAAAATATTCATTTCATTTGTTATGAACAATTATCTGAGAGAAAAGAAAAATATTTTGAAAAATTTATTCCAAATGATGAAGATATTATTAACAAAATTAATTTTAAAGATTTCAAAAATAAAAATAAAAATATCGAAAAAAGTTCTTTTGATAAAATATTGTTAGATGAATCATTAACTTTATACGAAACATTAAAAAAATATGAGTATTAAAAAATATTTAAAAAGCTTTTACTCGATTCTATTAATAAATTTAAAATTTTTTTTTTCTAAATTTAATAATAAAAAAACTATTTTATTTTTTCATCCAGTTGACGATTTAACAAAAATACATGATTTTTATCTAAGAAAACTATCAAAAAATCTTGGAAATAATTTTACGATTATAAATTGTCATAAAAGCCTTAAAGATTTAAATAAAGATAAACATTTTTATATTTCATACTTGTCACTTAAATTTATTTTTTTTTGTGATATTTTTATTTCCAACAATATTTCTGATATTTTTCCTCCATTTTCTAAAAAAATATATATTCATCATAGTATTTATGATACGCCTTTAGTGGATAAGAAAAAAGAGAGAGAAGTTGAAAAAAGACTTTCAATATACGATTATATTTTTATAAGCTGTAAAAAAGTTAACAATGTATTTGAAAATTTATTTCAAAATTACACAAAGCCAATTCTACTTGAAACGGGTTATTTAAGATTTTCATTCTTAATTAATTCAATAACAAAAAGCTTTAATAATAAAACTATTATAATAGCTCCAACAGGTATTGATTCTTTTGCAAACCTCTCATTAAAAAAAAAATTAAATAATATTATTAATATATTAAATAAGAGTAAATATTATGTTATTTTAAGACCTCACCCTAGAGATATAAATAAAATTTTTTATCAAAACTTAAAAAAAAAAAATAAAAAAAATAAACTTTTTTTATTTGACGATAGTAATAATTATTTAAATACATATAATAATTCATCTTTAATGATTACTGATTTATCAGGCACAGCATATACTTATGCGTTTTTAACAAAAAAACCTGTTATTTTTTTTTCAGAAAGAGAAGATCTAATTTATAAGTCTGATTATAAATATTTAAACTATTTTGCAGATAGAAGAATAATAGGTGAAATCATAACTCATGAAAAAAAACTTGTTTTTAGCATTAGAAAATGTTTCAAACAAAAAAATAAAATAAAAAAAGAAATTGTTAAATTAATTAAGAAAAATCAATTGGAATTGAATTCTTTTAAATTAACAACAAAATTATTAAAAAAAATATCAAATGATTAACTTTTTAAAGAGACTGTTCAAAAAACAAAATCAAGATGGATTAAAACTTCAGGCTGCCTACTCCCACTTTTTCATGGCGAGAAAACAGTATGATAATTTAAAAAGTTTATCAGAAACAGAATATAAAGCTTTTTCACAAAATGGAGAAGATGGAATAATTGATTATTTATTAAGTCAATTGAATATTAATGAGCCAAAATTTGTAGAAATTGGAATTGGAGATTACAGAGAGTGCAATACAAGATTAATTTTTGAAATAAGAAATGCAAATGGTTTAGTTATAGATGCAATAAGTGGTTTAAAAAATAAAGTACTAAAAAATATAAGGTTATGGAGGAACAACCTAACTGTACTAGAGAAAAAAATTGACTCTTCTAATATTAACCAAACATTACAGTCAACTAATTTTAGTGAAAACTTAGATTTATTCAGCTTAGATATTGATGGTATTGATTATTGGATCGTAAAAGAATTACCTGTAAATTTTGCAAAAATTGCTGTTGTCGAATTTAATCCAAATTTTGGATCTACATCAAAAATAACAGTTCCTAATATAAAAGATTTTAATAGATCTAATTATCATTATTCAAATTTGTGTTTTGGAGCATCTCTGTCAGCTTTTATCGAAATAATGAATGAAAAAAATTTTACTTTTGTAGGCACTAATCAGTTTAGATGTAATGCATTCTTTGTAAATAAGAATTATTTAAAAATGATTAATATCAATATACCCGATCAAAATAATATAGATGAATTTGTAAATTCTTATTTTAGAGAAAGTAGAGATGAAAATGGAAATTTAAACTATTTGAACAAAAAAGATATAATAGAAAAGATCAAAAATTGTGAAATTATTGATTTATCCTCTGGTATAGAAAAAAAAACTACAGTCAAGGAAGTAGTAAAATATTGACAAAAAATTTAAATGAATTAAAAAATTAATTGCTGAATCATGGTGGGGAATCAGTGTGAAATTCATTGGCTCTTCCTGGAACCGTAAAGTCGGAGTACCACCCAGTAAAGTCCGCTGTTGAATGATGGCCAGGAAAAGTCTAGTTCTACAATTAAAAATTAACATCGGCATAACATAAAAAATAAGTTCAATTTTGAACTTAAATATGGAGTCGATATGTTTAATAAGATGTTAATTGCGATACTAATTTTAATTTTTAATTTAGTCTTTACAAAAATACTTGCAGAGGAAATACCTATAATTGTTATCGCTCCAAGTAAAAAAGTACAATCCCTATCTACAGTAGGTTCCTCCGTCACAATACTTGATAATGATTTTTTTGATAACAGTAACGAATTTTTTTTAGGCGATGCATTGTCGAGTAATAATACAAGCTCAAACTTTTTCCAAAGTGGAGGACATGGAACATCTTCTGCAATTCAGCTAAGAGGTCTACCAAAAAGATATTCCACAGTTTACATAGATGGAGTAAAAATGTCAGATCCATCTTCTGTTTCAAATGATTTTGATTTTAACCATATATTAACTAGCCAAATTTCAAGAGTTGAAATTTTAAAAGGAAATCAAAGTTCTGTTTACGGAAGTGGTGCAATAGGCGGTACGATAAATATTTTTACCAAAGATCCCAAGGAAGGCTTTCATAAAAATCTTGAATACAATACAGGTTCTTTTGGTACCCATAATTTATCAGGCTCAATTTCAGGTGCAGACAAAAAAAATAGTTATTATTTAGGATTAGAAAGATTTCAAACTGATGGAATTTCCCAAATGATGCACAATAATGAAAAAGATAGATACAGAAATAACTCAATTGTTGGTAAATACAGCTATGATTTTACAGATAAATTAAAATTTCAAAGTAATCTTAGGCTTGCAGATACATATCTTCAATATGATAAAGAGGTTGATACAGCAACAGCTACGCATGACGAGGAAGTTGACGGAATAGAGTCTTCTTATAACATGAGTATGACTTATGATTATGATGAAAAATTTAGCAATAAATTTACTTTAGCAAAAACATACATAAAAAGAATTTATGGCGCTACTGAAAACAGTGGTAATGCTCTTCAAGATAATTACTATGGAGATAGACATTTATTTTCATACACTGGAAATTATAATTTTAATTTAGATAATAGCATCGTTTTTGGAGTTGAAAGAGAAGATGATCAAATTGGATATAATAAGGATTTATCAGGGAGAGAAAATAAACATAATTATGTAACATCTAATTTTTTTGATTTACAAAGCAGGTTTACAAATAATATATTTTTTACATTTGGATCTAGATTTGACGAACATTCAATAGCTGGAAATGAGGATTCACATAGAGTAACTTTTGCATATTTATTTGATGACAAAACCTTAAAAATAAAAAGTTCTTATGGTACTGGTTTTAGATATCCGTCTTTATATGAAATGTTTTTTGTATATGCTTCAAATTCAAAATCATTGGGATATGTAAAAGCAGAAAATAGTAAAAGCTTCGATATAGGGTTTGAAAAATTTTTCTCAAATATAAATCTTAATCTAGAAGCTACTTATTTTAATTTGAAATATGATGATGTATTAGAGGGCTGGAAAACAGGTGTGAGCTCAGGATTGGCTTATACGACTCAAAATATGCCAGGAACTGTAAAATCTCAAGGTTTGGAATTAATTTCTAAATGGGTTGTTAATGATTTTCTGAATTTAGGATTGAATTATACATATACATCCACATACGATGGTGCAGAGCAAGATGATCCAAATAAAAATTCAAGTTATACAAATGCACAAATGGTTAGAGTTCCAAGAAATATAATTAATATTAAAACTAATTTTAAATTACCTAACTATGAAGATGTAGATTTCACATTAAGTACTAAATGGTCAGACATGGCAAGAGACTATGGAAATGGAAATAGAACTTATAATGATGAAAGAATTGATGACTATTTAGTAAATGATCTTCAAATTAAATATAAACTTTGGAATTCATACGATGTTTTTTTAAATGTTACTAATATATTAGACGAAAAATACGAAACAGCCAGAGATTATGGTCAAATACCTAGATCATTTAATTTTGGTCTTAAAAAAAGTTTTTAATATATGATTAAGTCTCCATGTAAAAATATATGCTCTATAGATAAAGAAACAGGATTATGTTTAGGTTGTTACCGCACAATAAATGAAATTGCTTTATGGATAAAACTTGATGATATAAAAAAAAAAAGATTATTTTTCAGACAATTAATAGAAAAAACACCTCAATTAAACTTAAAAATAACTTTAATTTATAACTAAATTTACTATAAAGTGATCTATTATGAATTATTTAAGAATTTCATTTGGAATATTCTTAATTCTAGCAGCTAGTAGATTTATTCCTCATCCTCCAAACTTTACGAGTTTAATTGCTTTAAGTTTCTATGTTCCTGCAATTATGGGAAGAAAATTTATTATTCCTTTAATTTTCAGTTTTTTTATAACTGATCTTTTTATAGGTATTCATAATACTATTTTATTCACTTATGGATCTATATTGGTTATTAGTTTTACAACATATTTTTTTTCAAATAAGAGAACCTATAGAATTATAGGTGTATTAACTGGATCATTAATATTTTTTATTATTACAAACCTGGGTGTTTGGTTAAATGGTGAGCTTTATCCACTTACACCACAAGGACTTTGGATTTGTTATGCTATGGCTATTCCATTTTTTTCTCAAACCTTAATTTCTACAATTATTTATTCAGCTATTATTGAGACTTTGTTGTATTCAAAAAATTTTTTAAAGTTATTAAATAATCATTAGAAATTGGAAAACCAAATCTCAAATATTAATTTAAGAAAAGATTTAAATGGTTTAAGATTTATTTCAGTTATAGCAGTTATTTTATTTCATTCGAAAATTTCATTATTTAATTCAGGTTATATTGGTGTTGATATTTTTTTTGTATTGTCAGGTTTTTTTATAACCCAAATTTTAATAAATGAGAAAATAAAATATGGAAATATAAATATAGTAAATTTTTTAAACAAAAGATTTAGAAGAATATTTCCGGCATTAATAATTACAATTTTAATCTCTTCATTTGTAATTTATTTTTTTTTATACTCAATTGAATATGCAGATGTAGTAAAAAAAAGTATAATTTCTAGTGCTACCTATTTATCAAATTTTTACTATTATCAATATTTTGGAAATTATTTTGTTCAAAGTTCAGATTATCTCATGCTGTTTCACACATGGAGTTTATCTATAGAAATTCAGTTTTATATTTTTTTTGCTTTTTTTTATTTTATTATATTTAAGATTAATTTCTTTTATAGATATCTTAAACAAATAATAATTTTGTTACTATTGTTTTCATTTTTTTGCACTCAAATGGGAGCAAACTTAAAAACTGAATTTCCATTTATTGAAAACACAAGTAATTTTTATTTTTTTAATCAACCGTGGTGGGCATCATTTTATTTTCCTTTAAGCAGATTATGGGAGTTTCTTTTTGGTAGTTTAGCTGCAGTTTATTTAGCTAATAATAAAATAAATTCTAATAATATTATTTCATTATTTGGTATTATTTCTATTATTATTTCCTTTATTATTTTTAATGATTCTATTTTACATCCTTCAATATTCACTCTTTTACCTGTTTTTGGAACATATTTATTAATAATTTATAACAACGATCAAAAAAGTTTCTTAAATAAAATTATTGGTTCTAAAATTTTTAATTGGGGTGGCCTAGTTTCTTATAGCGCATATTTAGTTCACTATCCAATTTTTGTATTTTTCAGAATTACTCTACCGAATAATTTCGAAAATATATTAATTTTATTAATTATCTTAATATTTATTATGTCTCATTACTCATGGAAAATTATTGAAAATCCTTTTAGGAATATTAAGAAAGTCAGTAACAAGAAGTTTATATTTTTTTTAGTTTTCTCTTACTTTATTATTATTTGTACCGTACTTACTTTTAATAAATATAACGAAAAAAATATTTCAAAATATAAAACACTTTATCCAAATTATGATTTAACTGTCTCAAATCAAATAGATCAAAGAAAAGAATATTTTAATAATATTTCAAAAAAAATTGAATTTGATAAAGAAAGTATAATTAAGTCTAGTAAAAATTTTTCGAATAACGATACAAAAAAAATATTAATACTTGGAAATTCTCATGCAGAAGATCTATTTTCTATATTTGATCAAAATAAAAATTTATTTAACAATTTAGAATTTAGGTTTTTTAGAACTCAATTATCGATGTTTTTGGAAGAAAAAATATATAAAGATAAAATAGATTTTTTTATAAATGATCAGTTATTCTTAGATTCTGACATTGTGATTGTTTCTACCAACTATAGAGTTTATGGCAAATATAGTAAAGATTTTGATGCTCTTCAGAATTTGTTAAATATTATAAAAAATAATAAAAAAGAACTTATAATAACTAGCAATTCTCCTTTTTTTAGAAATTATAGATCACCTGTAATTGATATAGTTTATAGACATAAAAATATTAAAATTTCTGAAAAAAAAATTAATAAAGAGTTATTTAAGCTTATTGATGAAAATAAACTTAAATTTAATAAAAAAATTAAAAAGTTTGCCCAAAAAAATAATTTAATTTTTTTAGATAAAATGGATTTTATTTGTAAAAAAGAACTAAAAATTTGTTATTCATTTGATGATAATGGTAAGATTACAATAATGGATTCCTACCATTATACTTTAGAAGGAGCAAAATTTTTTGGTGAAATAATAAAAAAAAATAATTGGTTAAAAATAAAATAAAATTAATGGCTTACATAAAAGAACAACTAAAATAAATTATATTTTATAATACATCTTATTGCACTAATACCATCTTTCCACCCTATTTTTTTTCCTTGTTCATAAGTTCTTCCATAATATTTTACACCAACCTCATAAATTCTACATTTTTTTTTTGCCAGTTTAGCGGTAATTTCTGGCTCAAAGCCAAATCTGTTTTCCTTAAGTTTTATATTTTTTATTATTTCAGACTTAAATACTTTATAACAGTTTTCCATATCAGTAAGATTAAGATTTGAAAACATATTAGATAAAAAAGTTAAAATAAAGTTTCCTATACTATGCCAAAAAAATAAAACTCTCTTTTCATCCGATCCAATAAATCTAGAACCATAAACAACATCAGCATATCCATTTTTTATTGGTTCAATTAATTTAGAATAATCACTTGGGTCATATTCTAAATCTGCATCTTGAATTAATATTATATCTCCTGTTGAAATTTCTATTCCTTGTCTAACAGAATATCCTTTTCCAAAATTTTTACTGTTTAATAATAATTTATCAATTTTTTCATTAAGTTTTTTTTTTATTACTTCACGAGTTCCATCAGTAGAAAAATCATCTATTATAATTATTTCTTTTTCATATTGATTTTGACTTTTTACCTTTTCAACAATTTTCTCTATTGTATCTACTTCATTAAAACAGGGGATTATAATACTAATTTTCAAAATATTTTTTTTTTAATTTATATTTATAAAATATTATTTTTACAATAAATATATATTATGAGTAATTCAAAAAAAGTTTATTTAATATTAATTTTAGGTTTTTTTTTATCTTTATCATATTCATTTTATAATTTGTCTGAATTTGACAATCTTCACCCCCAAAAAAAAAATCATCCAATGGTTAGAGGAGATATAAACTTAATTTGGAAGGAAGCAGAAACTTTTAAAAGAGATTTCTTTCAATATGATAAAAGTTATTTTACTTCCGGCAAAGAATATACAAGAACTTACCTTCCTTCAAAAATAATTGCAATTTACTCCAAAATTACAAATTATGAATTATATGAAGATTTTGAGAAGAATGTTGTCAAAGAAGGTGGAAAACATTTATACTTATTTCTCCAATCAATTTTATTTTATATTTCTTTATTATTCTTTTATTTAAAATTAAAAGTATTTATTAATAATGAAAAATTATCAATATATGTAATTTCATTCTTGTCATTGGAACCAACAATATTACAATGGCACTCAACATTTTTTACTGAGTCAATTTATTTTTCCTTACAAATAATATTTCTTTCAATTTTAATTGACACAAATAATTCACATTTAAAATTTTTAAAATTGGGGATTATTATAGGACTTATGTTTTTTCAAAAAACAGTATCTATATTTTTAATAATACTAGTTATATTATATTTTTTAATCAATAAATTTGATAAAAAAATTGTTAATACATTTATTTTAATATTTACATATTTATTTTTTTTAATTTTTTTAGGTTTAAATAATTATAAAAAAACTGGTATTTTTTATATTTTACCATTACAAACTAAAGATGCTCATTATACACTTCTAGTACCTCAAATTTTTGCAAAGAAAGATAAATCTTCTGAGTATTATGATTATAAATATTTGACGGAAAAAAAATGGAAAAACTCAAATAATTTTAAAAAGAATGATTTCAAAGATCTCTACAAATTTTATAAATTCAAACAATCAGAGGCTTTAAAAAAGATCTTAGAAAATAAGTTAATTGTTATTAAGATTTATTTTAAAAAAACTTTACATCATCTCCTCCTTAATCCAGTACAAACTTTTTATTGGCATGAATATAATAAAAATGATTATAAAATTGAGTATCATTTAAGTAAAGATAAAGAAAAATGGTTAACTTTTAGATTTTTTTATAGTTTTTTAATTTTTAGTACAATATTTTTTGGATTAATAAGGATTTTAAAATTTTCTATAAATTTAAAATTTCATTTTTTAATTTTAGTTTGTGTAATTTATTATTCAATAATGCTTGGCTGGGTTGGTAATACTAGATATTTTATGCCCTCAATGATTTTTTTATCTTTATTTTTTGGTCAAGGCATTATTGCTATCGAAAAATTATTTAATCAATATATTAAAAAAAATTAATTTATTTTATTTATTGATAACAAAAATACATTTTTTAACGTCCTTAATGTCTCAATTTTTGGTATTTTAGATTTACCTTTGGCTCTATTCTCAAATATTATTGGGATTTCTTTAATTTGAAAACCCAACTTATTAATTCTAAAAATTGTTTCCATAAAAAAACTATACCCTTTGGAAGAAACTACGTTTAAGTCAAATTCTCCTAGTTTTTCAATATTAAAACCTCTGTAAGCTGTTGTAAATTCTGTGTTGGGAAGTTTTAAAACTCTTTTTATCAACTGATTTCCAAAATAGCTTAGAAATAATCGAAAAAAAGTCATTTTATTCTTTCCACCGGAAATATATCTAGAACCTATAACGAATGGATACTTGTCCAATAATAAAATAAATTTACTTAGTTCCTTGGGATCGTGAGATAAATCGGCATCCATAGATATAAATTTTTTATATTTTTTATTTTTGGCAAATAAATATGCTTCTTTGTGAGCTGTATCTAAACCAAGTTTTCCATTTCTAGTTTTTAATGATATATTAGGATATTTGTTACAATAACTTTTTATTATTTCAGAAGTTTTATCTGGACTATTGTCATCAATTATATAAATATCTGCATCAAGTTTTTGAGATAGTATGTTATCTAATAATTTTGAAATATTTTCGGCCTCATTGTATGTGGCTGTAAAAATTAATGTTTCATTTAATTCCATAAAATGTTCCAAATAAAAAAATTTAAAAATATTTTTTTAATATATTTATTATTTTTATATTTTACAGCAATATATTATTTATTTATTAAACATACAGGTGGCTTAGATTCCACTATTTCAGAATGGTTAGTGAATTATTATGGTGGTTTTACAAGAAGGGGTTTTTCAGGATATTTTTTTGCACAAATAGCAATTTATTTTGATATATCAATAAGATTTGTAATATTTATTTTTCAAAGCTTTTTTTATCTTATTTTTTTAATTTTAATTTATTATTTTTTTAGGAATATGAAAGCTAATTTACTTTTGTATTTATGTTTATTTTGTCCATTATTTATGACTTATCATGTTGCTGAGCTCGAGATTTTAGTTAGAAAAGAAATATTAATATTTATTAATTTTTTATTTTTTTTATTTTTATCACTAAATGAAAATTTAAAAAAATATTTAAATGTTTACTTGTTTATATCTATTCCAATTTTATTATTAATATGGGAACCTATTATATTTTTCTTACCCTTCTATATTTTTATATTAATAAATAGTATGAACTATAAAAATTTAAGAAGTTTAATATTTAGCATTTTATCTATTTTTAGCAGCTCTCTGATTGTCATATATTTTTTACTAATTAACCAATATGATGTGCAAAATGAAACATTGATGTGTACAAAACTAAAGGAAATATTTAATGAGAGGTGTTATATGTCGTTACTTTATCTAGATACGTCAATTAAAGAAAATTTTGACAGTTTATTTAGAGATATCAAGCCTCAACATATCTTTAGATATTTACTTATTTATTTAATAGGATTTTTTCCAATAATATATTTAGCCAGAAATCTAAAAAAAAAAATTATTTTTAAAATAAATATTTTGAATAATATTTCTATATTTTATTACATAATTATTTGTAGTATCTTTATGCCAATCTTGTATGCGATGGGTTTAGATTGGGGCAGATGGGTAAATATTCATTATTTTTTTATTTTTTGCTCTTTATATTTTTTATTAAAAAAAGGAAATTATAATTTAAATATTCATGTATCTGAAAAATTTAAAAAAATATTTTATATTAAAAATAAAGTAATCTTAGTATTTGTATTTATAATTTTTTGTTTTGGCTGGAACCCAAAAACATTATTTAAAGGGGATATTGCATCTATACCTGGATATAGAGTTCCATATAACTTAATTAAAAGTATAAATAATAATTTTTAATTTATAGAATAATTTTGCTATACATGTCCTATTATTGTCATAGACGTGTTAATATTAGTGTTTTGGACATAAAAATTTTAGTGTATTTATTTGTTTAATAAGTAATAAAAAAAAATTTGTCAAAAAATAAATGAAAAGTAAAAAAACAGCAATTATTTTTGGGGTTAGTGGACAAGATGGGGCATACTTATCTCATTTTTTATTACAAAAAGGATACAAGGTAATAGGTACAACAAGAAATAAATCTAAAAAAAATCTATATAGATTAAAAAAATTAAAAATAATAAAAAAAATTGTTTTATTAAAAGGTGAAGCCACAAATATAAAATTTTGCGAATATGTCTTAAACTCAAAAATAAATGAAGTTTATTATTTAGCTGGAGACTCTTCTGTAGTAAAATCTTTTTTATCTCCAGAAACTTCACTTAAGAGTAATGCAGAGGGTGTTTTAAATATTTTACAGACTTTAAAAAGAAAAAAATATAAAGCTAGGCTATTCAATGCTGGCTCTGGTCAATTTTATGGAGATAATAAGAGCAATAAGTACAATTTAAATTCTAAAATTGATCCTCAGAGTCCATATGGCGTCTCAAAAGCCGCTGCTTATTGGTTTGTCAAAATTTTTAGACAGAAGCATGACATGTTTTGTTGTACTGGTGTTTTATTTAATCATGAATCAAGTTTAAGATCAAATGAGTTTGTAACAAAAAAAATAATTAATATGTCAAAAAAAATAAAAAAAAATAAAAAAATAAAACTATATTTAGGCAATATAAATATTTATAGAGACTGGGGATGGGCTCCAGAATATGTCAAAGCTTTTTGGTTAATGCTTCAAAAAAATAAACCAGAAGATTTAATTATTGGAACTGGTAAAATTTATACTATCAAACAATTTGTAAATGAAGTTTTTAAAATTCAAAAAATTAGTAAAAAAAATCTTATAACTAATGTAAAAAAATTTAAAAGAAAACTTGATATAAGAGGCTATAAAGCTGATATAAAACAAACAAAAAAAAAAATTAACTGGAATCCTAAAATATCTTTTAAACAAATAATCTCTAAAATGGTAAATAATGAACTATTTTAATTTATTATTTTCAAATAATAGTATTTTAAGATGCCTGCAAATAGATGAATTTAGAAAATTTAGTTTTAAAGGAGATTGTATTGAATTTGGAGCTAACGAAAAACTGAATAGAAATTTTCTAAAATATAATTCAAAAAAATATAAAACAACTTATTCAAACATTGTTAAGAAAAAAAATAATTTTTTGATTTTAAATTTAGAAAAAAAAATAAAACATAAAAAGAAATATGACAATGTAGTAATTTTTAATGTTTTGGAACATCTATCTGATTTAGATATTCCTTTGAAAAATTTATATCAATTATTAAAAAAAAGTGGAAGAATTTTAGGATCAACTCCCTTTATTTATAGAATACACGGGGCGCCAAAAGACTATAATCGATACACAAAGGAATATCTAAAAAAAATTTTGAAAGAAAAAAAATTTAAACGAATAGAAATATATGAGTTAGGCATAGGCCCTTTTCTGGCAAGTTTTTCATTATTAAGAGGGTATTTAAAATTTATACCTATACTCTATCAAATACTCTTATTTCTTGCAGTAATTTCTGATAAAATTTTGAGTATTTTTATGAAAACAAATCCTAAAACTATATATCCAATTGGATATGTTTTTTCAGCAGTAAAAAAATAATTATGGATAAAAAAATTTTAGTTACAGGTGGCAGTGGATTAATTGGTACTTACCTCAAAGATATTTTGCCATCGGCGTCTTATGTTAGCTCAAAAGACTATAATCTTTTAAAAGAAAATGAAGTTAGAAAGATGTTTATCGATTTAAAACCTGATGTAGTAATTCATCTTGCAGCTTTAGTCGGAGGCATACATCATAATATTGAAGAGCCAGTTAGATACTTTGAAGAAAATATAATAATGAATACTCTTGTTTTAAGGGAAAGTTTTAAAAATAATGTTGGTAGATTTACAGGCATGTTAAGTTCGTGTATTTATCCAGATAATATTTCAAAATTTCCAATTGAAGAGGATAAACTTTTTGAAGGATCTCCTCATGAGGATTTATTTTCATATTCTTATGCAAAAAGATGTTTAGCAATTCAAATAGACATGTATAACAAGAAGTATAAAACAAAATATAATTATCTAATACCTTGTAATTTATATGGAGAATTTGACAAATTTGATCCAATAAAAGGTCACTTTGTCGGCGCATTAATTGAAAAAATTAGCGAAGCGAAAAAAAATAAAAAAAATTCTATAACCTTATTTGGGGATGGCACGCCATATAGACAATTTATGCATGCAAAAGATTTAGCTATAATAATAAAAGAAATGATTTTAAAGGATAGGTTTTATAATATGAATATTGCTACTGAAGAAAATTATACGATAGATACAATTGCTAAACTAGCATTAAGGGCTTGTAATTGTGAAAATATAGCAATTAATTATGATACTAGCAAACCCAATGGTCAAATGAGAAAAGATATTCAAACTTCAAGATTGAAAAAATACTTTCCAGATTTTAAACCAATTAAATTAGAAAAAGGAATAGGAGAAATTTATAAGAAAAGGTTTATTTTAAAATGAAGAAAACATTACTATTTGGTGGTAGTGGTTTTTTTGGACCCGTAATTTTATCTAAAAATCCTGATATAATTTCAGTAGGTAGAACAAAACCACCTATAGAATGTAAAAATAAACATATTCAGTTAGATGACTTAAATCAAATAAATATTTTAGACGATTTGGAATTTGACAAAGTAATTTTTTTAATTGGAAGCTCTAATCATCATGAAATTAATCTAAAAAATAATATGGGAATTGATCTTAATGTATATCCACTTAACACTGCCCTTTCTTATTTTGAAAAAAGAAAAATCAAAAAGTTTATGTGTTTCACTACTATCTTGCTTTACGATCAAACAAAATTTAAACTTCCTGTTGGCGAGAACCAAGAAATAAATCCATTTATAAACAAATATGTATTTAGCAAATATTTATCCGAACAAATTGTAAAGTATTTTTCTAAAACTGTTCCTTCAATTATAGTAAGGTTAAGCAATATATATGGTGCAACAAGACTTAGAAGACCAGATTTAATTCCAACAATAATGCAAGATTTATTTGAAAAACAAAAAATTTCTATCTGGAACGATCAACCTAAGAGAGACTTTATATTTACAGAAGATGCCGCGGATGCTGTTTTAAAATTAATAGAAAGTAAATTTGAAGGCATTATAAACTTAGGTACTGGAAAAATGTCTTCTCTCAAAGAGATTTGTGAAATAATTGAGAGATTATCAGGAAAAAAAATAATTTCTGAAAATAAAGTTGTTACAGGTCCTATGGAATTTGTGACAGATATTTCAAAAATAACTGAACTAACTGGGTGGATACCCAAACATGATATTACAAGTGGTTTAAAAAAAACTTATGAAATGATGAAAGATTATTATAAAGAATAATTTTATCTAGTCTTTAAAGTATTAATGAAAATTTTTTATTGGTCACCTTTTTTATCTAATATTGCAACAGTAGATGCAGTTGTAAAATCTATAAATTCAATTTTGACTTATGACAAATATAAAAAATTCAAACCTTACATTATAGATGCTACTGGGGAATGGGATCTAAAAAAAAACAAAGCATCTAATATAAATATAATCAAACTATATAATAAAAATTACTTCAAAAATCTACCAAAAGGAGGATATTTAAAAAGTAGAATTTCACAAACTCTGATTTTTTTATTAAATTTTATAAAGTTAAAGAAACTAATCGAAAAAGAAAAACCTGAATTTTTTATTGCTCATCTAGTAATTTCTCTACCACTATTAATTTTTACTTTATTTAACCTAAGATCAAAATTAATTATTAGAATTTCAGGCACTCCAAAACTAAATTTTATTAGAAAATTTGTGTGGTCTATGTGTTCTCAAAATGTACATAAAGTAACTTGTCCAACGATTACGACTTATAATAAACTTGTTAATTTGAGAGTCTTTCCCCAAAAAAAAATAATTATTTTACATGATCCAATCATTTCAGCCAAAGATATTGTTAAAAAAAAAAGAGAACCCATAGATATAAAATTCAGAGATAATAATTATTTAATTGGCGTTGGAAGATTGACTAAACAAAAAAATTTTGAAATTTTAATTAAAGCGTTTAACCAGATTATAAGAAAAGATAACAAGACAAAGCTTTTAATTTTGGGAGAAGGCGAAGAAATGCAAAAATTAAATGAACTTATCTTTAAATTAAATTTGGGAAAAAAAGTATATTTATTAGGTTATCAAAAAAATGTATTTAATTATATAAATAATGCCAAATGTTTAATCTCCTCATCTTTATATGAGGATCCAGGTTTTGTGATAATCGAAGCTGGTTTTTTAAATAAATTTGTTCTAGCCGCTGACTCAAAAACAGGACCATCTGAAATTTTAAATAACTCAGAAAGAGGCATTTTGTTTAAAAATAATGATTATGAAGATCTAGCAAAAAAATATATTGAATTTACTAATTTAAGCAGCAAAGAGTTAAATAAAAAAATAATTAATCTAAAAAAATATTCTAGAAAATTTACTTTATATAATCATTTTAAAAATTTACAAAATATACTTACTAATTAGTGTAATAAAAAAAGGGATCTACAATTTTATTTTTATTTTTTAAATTTGAATAAATTTTACTAAATATTTTTCCTTTTGATAAAAATACATACAGATCATATCTATTTAATTTATTTTTTGTCCAGTTAAAATTATTTCTTTTTAGAAAAGGATCATAAGCTAAAGTATTTTTGTATTTACGTTTAAGTAAATTAAATATTTCGATATTTTGTGAATTTCTTACATCTGATACACCATATTTATATGTTAATCCAAATAAACATATTTTAATATTTGATTTTTTCGATTTCTTTAGATTTTTAATTCTCTTATATATCGTTTTTAATGCATAGCTTTTCATAGATTCATTAACTGATCTCCCCGCAAGTGTTACTTTAGATTTATAATTTTTTTTATTTGCTATATAAGTTAAATAATATGGATCTACTGGCAAACAATGGCCACCTACTAGACCAGGTGAAAATTCAATAAAATTCCATTTTGTTTTTGCTAATCTTATTACTTCATTGAATTCAATATTCAGTTTTTTACAGATTAGTAAAATCTCATTAAAAAAAGCAATATTTAAATCTCTCTGTATATTTTCAATACCTTTAGCTGTTTCAGCCTCTTTTATTTTATCAGTAAATATAAGGTTTCTACAAATTTTAGAGTAAACGTCTTTTAATTTTTTTTTAATTTTTTTATTTTTTCCTTCATACGCTAAGATTTTATTTATTTTTGATAATGTATTTTCTTTATCTCCAGGGTTTATTCTCTCTGGGCTGTAGCATACAAAAAAATCTTCATTATTAATTAATTTATTATCAATTTCTAATTTTCTCGCATAATTTTTTGTTACTCCAGGAAATACTGTAGATTCTAAAACAATTACATCATTTTTATTTAAAATATTTGAAATTATATCGAAACATCTTTTTACATACTTGAGATTAGGTTTTTTTGTTTTTGTTATTGGCGTTGGAACGCAAATTATATAAAAATTGCAGCTTTTAATTTCTTCAATTTTGTCTGTAAATATTAACTTTTTATTTGAAAAGTCTTGTTTTTTAAACTCGTTGTTAAAATCTTTTTTTTTTTTAAGATTGCTTACTCTTAATTTATTGATATCAAATCCAGTTGTACTGTACTTTTTTGATAATTCTAGGCATATAGGCAATCCAACATAGCCTAGACCCATGACACATATTTTTAGCATTAAAATATCTATACTTTTTTTTTTAAATAATTGATATATCAATATTTACTTTATGCAAATTTTAATTACAGGAGCAGCTGGTTTTATCGGTTTTAATTTATCTAAATATTTACTTGAAAATAGTAAATTAAAAGTTTTAGGAGTAGATAATTTAAACAATTATTATTCAAGAACTTTGAAATTAGATAGAATTAAAGAGCTCAAAAAATTTAAAAATTTTAAATTTGAAAAAATTGATATCACAAATAAAAAACGATTAAATAACTTTCTTGGTAACAGAAAAATTTCAGTAATTATTAATCTTGCTGCTCAAGCAGGTGTTAGATATTCTTTATTAAAACCTACTGAGTTTGTTGAAAACAATATTCTTGGTTTTTATAATATTTTAAACCTTGCAAAAAAACATAATATAAAAAAAATACTTTACGCTTCATCCAGTTCTGTTTATGGAGATTCTAATAGTTTTCCACTTAACGAAAAACAAAATATTAAACCAAAAAATATTTATGCTCTATCTAAAAAAATTAATGAAGAAATGGCGCATGTTTTTTCTAGTCAATTTAAAATTTCATTAATTGGTTTAAGGTTTTTTACTGTATATGGAGAATGGGGTAGACCCGACATGTTTATGATGAAGTACTTAAATTCCTCATATAATAAATCAAAAAAATTCTATTTAAATAATTATGGAAATCATACAAGAGATTTTACATATATAAAAGATGCATGCAAAATTGTTACAAAACTTTTATTTTCAAAAAAAAATATTAATAATCAAATTTTTAATATTTGTTCAGATAAACCAATAAATCTATCAAAAATTATAAATAAAATTAATAAATTAACAAATAGAAATCCCAGATTGTTTAAGAGATCATTGCAAAAAGCAGATGTAATTAAAACTCATGGTTCTAATAAAAAAATTATAAAAAAAATAGGAAAAGTTAAATTTACAGATATAGAAATTGGATTAAAGAGGACTGTTAAATGGTTTGTGAAATATTATAAAATCTAAATTTTATCTATTAATTTTTCAAAATTTTTCTTGTGATTTGAAACATTGAATTTTATTACATTTTTTTTTGCTAGATTAGCTTTCTTAAAAAATATTTCTGGATTTTTATAAAATTTTTTTATTTTTAAAGCTAAATCTATGTAGCTTCCATTATAAATTGTTCCATATTTACCTTTACACAATATTTCATTTATTCCACCATGACTTTGAGAAGATATTATTGGAACTTCCATGTATGCAGCTTCTACAACAGAATTAGGAAATCCTTCAAAATAAGATGAATTTATATAAAGATCTGTTTTGCTTAAATACTTAAATACATTTTCTTTATATCCATAAAACTTAACTTGTTTCGATAAACTCATATTTTTTACTATTTTTTTTAATCGTAATTTCTCTGGCCCAGTACCAATTATATTTAATAAAATGTTCTTTTTTTTTAGATAATTTATTGCATAAATTATATCTTCAACTTTTTTTTCTTTTGATAGCCTACATATAGTTGTTATATGAATTTTATCTTTCAAATATCTTTTTTTATTAACAATATTTACTTTATTTAAAGACGGAGGAAAAATTGTAACTGAATTAAAACCATATTTTTTTTTTAAATAGTTACTCAAATATTTAGAATTACAAACGATTTTGTCAAAATTTCCATAAAATACAAATATAAGTAATTTCATTAAATTTTTTTTAATAAAATCAATAATACTAAAATAGATTTCCAATTCTTTTAAAGGTGTTCTTTCTATGGCTATCAGTTTCAAGTTCTTCTCTTTTTTAATGAATATTGAACAAAGAATATTAGTATAATTTATATTAGATATAAAAACTGTCTTATTTACACTACTTTTTATTATATATAAAATTTTCAAAACACTAGATATTGCAAATAAAACTTTTTTGGATTTTATTGTAAATACTTTTATACCTAATTTTTTTAAGTTAGTTTCATATGCACATTTATTTAGACAAATAACATTTATATTATATTTATTTTTATTTAAGGCTCTACAAAGCTTATAAACAGAATTACCAGCACCACCTAAACCAAAACGTGCTAAGAAAAAAATTAAATTAGTTTTCATTCTTAGTTTATTCACAGATACCGTTTGCTAATGCTAAATAATTTTTTTTGTCATAAATAACACAGTAATTTACAAATGGTAAATTTAAATTTTTATAAATAAAATTATTTTTATTAAGTATTATTATATCAGGTTTATTTATGTAAGATTTATTTGTTAAAATAAATTTATCAATCAATCTTTTCCTTTCATCTATCGGAATGATCAGTTGTTGATTTAGCGAAGGAGATGAATTTACAATTTTTTTATATTCTTCTATCTCAAAATTTTTTGAATTTTTATATGTAACTGCTTTGTTAGCTTGATATTTAGCATAAAAAAAATTTGCAATATTTCTATTAAAATATCTCCAATTATCATTTTTGTTCATAATAAAATCTGAAAATTTTTCTTTAGGTATTTGAAAAAATTTAAAAGCTAAAATTATATCATTTTCAATATTATCATTTTTTTTAGGTACAAAGAGACCATTGATAATCTTTAAAGATTTTACATTTTTCATAATTAACCAAATCATAAAATTATTATCAAAAGTTAAAATAGATCTTTCACTTAACTCGTACTTAGATAAAATTCTTGTTAATTCTACAAATTCATATCTTTGTAATTTGTGTTCACTATTATTAACAAAATTTTTTTTATAGCTTATTGAATTGTTAAATATTATTGCAAAAAATATAATAAATATAAATATGTTTAATTTATAAAATTTTAATTTATTTGAATGTCTATGCAAAATATTTATTACAAAAAATATCAGAAAAATTGAAGAACAGATTATTATATTATTATTAAAATGGTAAATTAATCCTGATTTGTTAGTAAAAGAAAAAAAAATAAAAGGACTTAAAATACTCGATAAAAAAACCACAAAAGGAACTAAAAGAAAATTTTTTTCCTTTAAAAATTTATATCCAACTAAAAAAGTAATACAATTAAAAGAAAAAAATATCAAAAATTTTAAGCTTATAACTATTTCGAGATAATATTCTAAAATAATTGACCTTCTTTCACCCATCAAAGTAAAAACTCCCATTCTTTCAGTAAGATCAGATTCGTGGACCGATAAATTTATAAAAAAAGGAATAACAAAAATCAAAAATCCACAAAATATATAAATAATATTTATAAAGTTTTCTTTTAAAAATTTAAAAAATCCAAGTTTATATTTAAATACAAACAACAAAAGTATTGTTAAAGCTTGTATTAAAAAAAAATAATAGAAACTTGATAATGTTAAACCTAAAATTAATCCAAGAAAAAAACTATTTCTTTTTTTTAGCTCTGTCTCGCAAATAATCATCATTAAATAAATAAAACATATTAAAAAAAATGATGTAGCTATTGGTCTGTGCAATCTTAAACCAAACAAATTCTTCGATATTATTTTAATAAATTCTGTATCGTTTAATCCTAAAACTAAGATAATAGATGGAATTAGCAAGATTAAAAGTGAGATTGGAATTATATATAAATTATTAAAATAAATTTTTTGTATTAAACACAAAAAGTAAAAAATTAAAAAAAAATAAAGTAACTCTAAAAATATAATATTATAGTTTCCTATGATTAAATAAAATACAGAGTGCAAAAATAAGCTACCAAAAGGTATTGGCATATTATTTAAACTTTTAATTTCGGGATCAAATGAATTTGTAAAACTTAATTCTGCAAAATATTTAATTAATGGTAGGTAAAACTCACCATCACCATCAATCTCAAATATAACTCTTGAATCAATACTTTCATCAAAAAAATAATACGAAAGTATCCACTTAGGTAAGATAAAAAATAATGATAAGACTAAGATTTTGATTATTTCATTATTTTCTAATTTGAAAAACATTTGTGCTAAATATTTATAATTAGTAAATTTATTGCTTTTATGTAGTTTAACATTTTAAAAAAATGAAATTAAATATTACTTTTAATTATCATAATTTTTATATAATTACATTCTAAACGATTTAAAAATAATTAGAAAATTATGAAAATTATTATTCTAATAGCTGTATATAACGAAAAAAGGAACATAACTAATCTTTTCATTAAAATTAGAAAATTTTGTAAATATGATATTTTATATATAAATGATAATTCCAATGACGGAACCACAGAAGAAATTAATAAATTAAAAAAAAAATATAAAAATATCTATCATATAAATAGGATTAATAAGTTTGGCATAGGATCAGCTCATAAAGATGGAATAAAATGGTGTTATAGAAAGAAATATAAATTAATTGTTACAATGGATGGTGATGGGACTCATAATCCGAAATATATAAATTCACTTATCAAAAAAAATATGTATTCTGATATCACGATTAGTAACCGTTTTTTAAAAAAAAATTCACTTAAGACATGGCCTTTCCTGAGAGTAATAATAACTAACATTAGACACATATTGATTAGTTTATTGCTTGGTATTCATTATGATGCTTCTGGTGCATTTAGATGCATAAATACTGATAAGGTAAAACTTAAAAATATAACCTCTGTAGAAGAAAATGATTACTCTTTTTTTTGGAAAAGTATTTATTTTTTAAATCAAAAATATAAAATTAATGAAATACCTATAAGTTTACCAAGTAGAGAATTAGGTTATTCAAAGATGAAGATAAAACATATAATTTACTCTCTATTAACATTATTGATATTTTTTTTTAAAGAAAAAATAATAAAAAAAATTTTTTAATATAAAAAATTTGTCTTTAATAAATTAAGTTATATAAATTGTTATAGATGAAAATTAAAACCTGTATTAATTGCAAGAATAAGAGTCTGTACAAAATTTTTAGTTTAGGCAAACTTTGTTTTTCTGGCAGATTCGCAAAAAGTTATAAAGAAAATATACCTTCAGAGAAACTGAACATAATTTTTTGTAAAAATTGTAAATTAGTTCAACTAGATAGAAGCTTTGATCCAAATTATTTATATGGAGACGGTTATGGTTATAGAACGGGTATAAACAAAACAATGACTGATCATGTTAATTACACAGTAAAACAAATAACTAAAATAGTTAAATTAAATAGATACGATTGTGTTCTTGATATAGCAAGTAATGATGGAACTTTATTAAATTTTTATAAGTCAAATATAGTTAAAGTTGGCATTGATCCTTTAGTTAATAAATATAAAAAATACTATGAGAATATAAATCATAAAATATCAAACTTTTTTAACATAAGAGATATTAAAAAATTAAGATTAAAAAAAAAATTTAAAATTATCACTGCACTTTCAGTCTTTTATGATTTGAGAAATCCAAATAAATTTTTAAAAGAGGTAAAACAAATATTAGACAAGGATGGAGTATTCTTATTAGAGCATGCCGATCTGTATAGTATTTTAAAAAATAATATATTTGATACAATTTGTCATGAACATCTAAGTTATTATTCTTCATCAGTTATTATTAATATGATGAAAAAAAATGGTCTAAGAGTTTTTAATCATGAATTTAATAATATAAATGGAGGTAGTTCTCGATATTATATTTGTCATATGAACTCAAAATATAAATCTAATCAATCAATAAAACACATCATCAATAAAGAACTTAAATATAAAGTAGGCCTACCAAAAACATTAAAAAATTTTTTTAAAAAAATTATTAATTTAAATAATAAACTAATAAAATTAATAAAAAAAATTAAAAAAAATAATCAAATAATTCATGGGTACGGTGCATCAACAAAGGGAAATATACTTTTACAGTTTTGCAAAATAGGCAATCAAGAAATTGACTTTATTGCTGATAGAAATATGCTAAAATTTAATTTATTTACACCAGGTACAAAAATTAAAATAATTTCTGAAAAAGAATCTCGATCAATTAAACCCAATTATTATTTAGTCTTGCCATGGCATTTTAAAAAAGAAATACTTAAAAGAGAAATAAAAATTAGAAAAAAAGGTGTAAAATTTATTTTTCCGTTACCAAAAATTAAAATAGTATAAATTTAAATATTAATGAGTAATCAAAATGAAAAAACTTAAAAATACAAAAATCTATATTGCTGGACACAATGGAATGGTAGGAAATGCACTATTGAGATATTTTAAAAAAATAGGTTTTAAAAAAATATATTCTGTGACAAAAAAAAAATTAAATTTACTTAATCAAAAAAAAGTAGAAAATTTTATTAAATCAAAAAAGCCAGATGTTATAATTAATTGTGCTGGAAGAGTGGGGGGTATTTTAGCAAATTCAACTTATCCAGTAGAATTTCTTAATGATAACATATTTATTCAACTTAATTTGATTAATAGTGCTTATAAAAATAAAGTTAAACATTTTATTAATCTAGGAAGCTCTTGTATATATCCAAAAAATTCTAAACAGCCAATTAGAGAAAGTTATTTGCTTAATAGCGAACTCGAAAAAACAAACGAAGCATATGCTTTAGCAAAGATTGTTGGTTTAAAAGCATGTAGCTTCTACAATAAACAATTTAAAACTAGTTATTTAACTTTAATGCCATGTAATCTTTATGGTCCTAATGATAATTTTAATATTAAAAATAGCCATTTTATCCCCGCGTTAATTAAAAAATTTTCAGAAGCTAAAAATACAAAAAAAAAATATGTTGAAATATGGGGTACAGGAAATCCAAAAAGAGAGATTATGCATGTTGATGATCTTGCATCTGCAGTTGGTTTTATTCTAAAAAAAAAATTGTCTAACAATAAAAAATTAGCTAAATATATTACTGCTAATAGCTTAATAAACGTAGGATCTGGTCAAGAATTTACAATTAGAGAATTTGCCAACATTATTAATAATTTAACTTCTTCAAATAAAATACTAAAATTTAATAAAAAGTATCCAGATGGTACAAAAAGAAAAGTTTTAGATATTAGAGTAATGACAAAGCTTGGCTGGAAATCAAAAATATCTTTGAAAAGAGGTTTAAAAAATACCATCGATTGGTATGCAAAAGAAAAAACTAAATAAATTGAAAAAAAATTCAAAATTTATATTCAAAGATATCAAAAAATTTAATCAAATTAAAAAAAGATATTTACATAAAAAAAATAAGCTAATTGTGGGAGGCTTGAGGCTACAAGGAATGTTTAAAAGAAATTTTAATGAATTTCCACTCATAACAATAATTATGCCAAACTTTAAATCAAAAATGTTAGCTAAATCTATCAAGTCAGTTTTGAATCAAAAATATCCAAATATCGAACTTATAGTAATTGATGGAAATTCAGGTAATTCAACTATTAAAATATTAAAAAAATTTAATAAAAAAATAGACTTTTGGTTAAGTGAGAATGACAAAGGATTATGGGATGCATGGAATAAAGGATTTAAGCTATCTTCTGGAAAATTTATTGGAATTGTTGATTCTTCAAATATTTTATATCCAAATGCTACAAAAATTTTAGTTAAATATATTATTAAAAATAAAAAAATAGATTTTATATGCGGAACAGTTAAAAAGGATGGAAGATTATATGGCGGCTACAATCCAAAAGATATTTATAAAAAATTTAATATTATACCTTCTTCAGTTGTAGGTTTATTTATTAAAAAATCTTCATTAAAAAGAGTTGGATTATTGAATTTAAAATACAAAATTCAGTCAGATTATGATTTATTATATAGAATGATTGTAACTCATAAGTTAAAGGGCATGCATACTAGGGGAAATGAAATATTTGGAGACTTAGGGCATAGCGGTTATTCCAAAAAGCATAATTACTTAAAAACTTTGCTTAATGAAGCAAAAATTAGATATAATAATAAACAAAATATTTTTCTAATATTTTATATTTTAATTGGAAGAACTATAAAAAAAATAATTCATTAATGAAATAAAAATTTTGTGAAAAAAAAAATAGTTTTATTTATTCCTTCAATTGAAGGTGGTGGGGTAGAAAAAAATCTTTTTCTAATTGCTGAGTATTTATCAAAAATTCATAAAAAATTGTTTATAATTACTGCTGACAAAAAGTATAAGAATGTTTCAAATAAAAATATTTCTGTAATTTGTCCAACAAGCTCTATTTGGGAAAGAAAAACTAGATTAGTAAAAACAATTATATCAATATTACTTTTGATCAAAAATTTTAATAAAGACACAATAATCTTATCTTTTCAATCAAATATTTCTGCTATTTTTATTTCAAAAGTTTTTGGATATAAAATTATTATTAGATTAAATACTAGTATCAGAAAATACATTAATAATATTTTCAGAAAATTTTTATACAAGTTGTTCTATAATTTTGCAGATGAAATTATTGTTAACTCAAAAAGTTTTAAAAATGAAATTAAAAAAATATTAAATTTAAATTCAAATTTAATTTATAATTTGGCTATACAAAATAAAAAAAAAGAAAAAATTAATTTTTTTAAAAATTTTAAAGGTTTAAAAATTTTAAATATAGCCAGATTGACCGATCAAAAGGATCATATTACTTTGCTGAAAAGTTTAAAACTTCTAACAAAAAAAAATATTAAATATAGATGCTGCATAATTGGTCGTGGATATAAAAAAAATTATTTGGAGGATTATGTTAAAAAAAATAAATTTAAAAAAAATATTAAATTTATGGGCTATAAAGAAGAAGCAGAGAAATATTTGAATTCATGTAATTTGTTTATTTTGACTTCTAAGTTTGAAGGATTGCCCAATGTTTTGATTGAAGCTCAATTTAGAAATATACCAATTATATCTAGCGACTGTCCAACAGGGCCAAGAGAAATATTAATTAATGGTAAGTTGGGTGAACTTTTTAATGTAGGAGATCATAAAGGATTGTATAATAAAATTTTAGATTATAGAAATAATAAAAAAAAATTAAATAAAAAATCTCATAACGCAAAAAATTTTTTATATAGATTTAATCCAATTTTAAATAGTGAAAAATATAACAGATTAATTTCTTATTACTTAAATGAAAAATTATAAAATTACAATTATAACAGTAACTAAAAATTCAGAAAAATTTATTAAACAAAATATTAAAAGTGTTCAAAATCAAACTTACAAAAACTACGAACACATTATAGTTGATGGAAATTCAGAAGATAACACTATTAAAATTATAAAATCATATAAAAAAAAAATAAAATTAGTTAAAAATCATAATGACAAGGGTCTTTATCATGCAATGAATGTTGGTATAAAAAAATCATCCGGTGATATTATTGGAATTTTAAATTCTGATGATATTTATTTTAAAAATTCTTTAAAATTAGTAAATAAATACTTTAAAGAAAATAAAAAATTAGATTTTTTATTTGGAAGTGTTTATAAACATAGGCTTCTTCATGGTTATAATCCTTCGATAATTAATTGGAGTTTTGGTTTTTATACAACACATTCAGTTGGTTTTTTTATAAAAAAAAAATCTCAAATTAAAGTTGGCTTATATAATTTAAAATATAAATATTCTGCAGATTACGACTTATTTATACGTATGATAAAAAAATTTAAATTGGAAGGAGCCGCCACCAAAAAGAAAGAAATTTTTGGAAAATTTAGAAAAGGTGGTTTATCTTCAAGAATTCGTTTTATTGATTATCTTTTAG
>CACJRJ010000011.1 GCA_902595725.1 uncultured Pelagibacteraceae bacterium | reverse complement strand
GTTTGTTCTAATTTAATAATTTTTTTTAAAACATCGGGCTTATAAGCATATATCCCTAAATGATGATAAGTATTTAATTCTAAATTTTTTAATTTTCTTTTAAAATCTTTAGCTATTGGAAAATTTACATCTGTTATTTTACTTTCTGTAATAACTTTGACAATATTTTCATTAATTAAACTATTTTTATCCTTAATTTCTGAGCCTAGAGTTCCTATTTCTGGTTTATTATTATCAACCAACTTATTTAGATGTTTCAAATCATCTATATCAATATTGGGTTCGTCTCCTTGAAGATTAATTATATATCCTATATTTTTTAAATCTAATTTTTCAAAGCATTCAAAAATTCTGTCAGAGCCAGTTTTGTGATTATTGCTAGTTAGGATTGCTTTTCCTTTGTTTAAATTAACGTCGTCTAGAATCTCTTTATCCCCAGTTGCAACATACACTTCACCAATATCAGCTTCTTTGGCTTTTTTAACAACATGAGAAATTATTGAAACTCCATTAATTTTTAAAAGGGGCTTTCCGGGCAACCTTGTGGCCGAAAGCCTTGATGGTATTAAAATTACTGTTTTAGACATTATATTTATTAACAATTTATGCGTCTAAGAGACGCAAATTGCATAATTAAATATTTGAGCTTTTTAACAACTAACATGTTATACGAATAATTATAAATAACATAAATGAATTCTTTTGAAATAAATAAAATTATTACAGCAATACTTGTAACAATATTAGTAGTTTTTGGTATTGGTAAAATATCAGACATAATTTTTGATAAAGATGACGAAAATATTGTTGCTTATAAACTTGAAGCTCCTGAGGGTGAAGCAGTACAAGCAAGCTCTGAAACATCTGTAGATATAACTGCTTTGTTAGCAATGGGAGATATTGCGCACGGCGAGAAAGTCTATAAGAAGTGCAAGGCATGTCATAGCATTAAACAAGGTGGTAAAAACAACATAGGTCCAAAGCTATGGAATGTTATGTTCAGACCAGTTGGATCAATAACAGATTATAAATATTCAAAAGCCCTATCTTCTTACGGAAAAGAATGGAGTTGGGAAGAAATGAATGGTTTTTTAACAAAACCATCTACTTGGATCAAAGGTAATAAAATGGGTTTTGCAGGACTTAAAAATGAAAAAGACAGAGCTTCAGTAATTTTATATCTAAATCAAAATAGTGATAATCCTAAACTATTACCTTAATTTATTAAAACAATACAATAGAATACTTTTTTGAACATGGACTCTGTTAAGAGCTTGTTGCCACACTCGTGATTGCTTTCCTGAAAAAACCTCTTCTGAAACTTCATTTCCTCTAGGCAGACAGTGTAGAAAGATACTTTGAGGTCTGGTCACTTTCATTAAATTTGGGGTTATTCTGTAATTTTTAAAATCTTTAAATTTCTTAGCTTTATTAACTTTATCATTTAAAGAAACTACTTTGTCAGAAAATACTACATCTGCATTTTTTGCTGCTTTTTTTGGATCATTAAATATATTTATCTTTCTTTTATTTTTTTTAACCCAATCTATAACAAACTTTGGAGGTCTATAATTTTTTGGACATCCAACATTTAAATTAAATTTTAATTTTACTGAGGTGGCTATTAAACTATTTAAAACATTATTGCAGTCTCCTATCCAACATATATTTAATTTTGATATAGGTTTTTTTTTAATTTCTTCTACTGTAAATATATCTGAGAGAACCTGGCATGGATGAGAGCTTGGACTTAATAAATTTATAATAGGAATAGTTAAATTTTTACTAAAATCTTCAATTTTTTTATCACTACCAGTTCTAAGCATAAATCCATCACCATAAGTTGACAAAATTCTAGCTGTGTCAGATAAAGTTTCACCTCCTTTTCCTAAGTGTAATTCATTTGCTTTTATAGTTATTGACCCGCCACCCAATTGAGCTATTGAAAGGTGAAAACTCAGACGAGTTCTTGAACTTGGTTTTTCATACATTTGAATTATCAATTTTCCTTTTAATGGCTTATCTTTATCAACATCAAGGGTACTTAATTTTTTTCTTTTCTTCTTTCTTTTTTTTGCATCATTCAGGATTCTTCTTAAATCTTTAGAGGGTATATCTTTTAAGTTAATAAAGTTTTTCACAATTATTTACACTCTTTACAAACTTTTCTAATTATTTTTATTGCAAGATTTATTTCAGATTTTTTTACATTTAGGGGAGGTAAAATTCGCACAACATTTTCAGCAGCTCTGATTGTAAGTAGATTGTTATTCTCTAATTTTTGTATAAATTTTTTTTGATCATTAAAAAGCTGTAAACCTATTAATAAACCTACTCCTCTAACTTCTTTAACTAATTTAGGATAATCATTTTTAATCTTGTTTAATTCGTTAAAAAAATATTTTGATATTTTTTTTATACTTTTAAGGAATCCTTTTTTAAAAATTTGATCCAAAACGGCGTTTCCTACACTCATTGCCAATGGATTTCCGCCAAACGTAGAACCATGAGTTCCAGGAACCATTGCAGTTGCTACTTTTTTTGTAATCAATAATGCACCTATTGGAAATCCTCCGCCAATACCTTTGGCAATTGGAACTATGTCAGGTTTTACTTTAGATTTTTCAAAAGCAAAAAAATTTCCGCTTCTTCCAATTCCACATTGAACTTCATCTAATATTAAAAGAATTTTTTTCTTATTACATAATTTTCTTATTTCTTTTAAACACCAGTCTGGTATCACCTTAATTCCACCCTCTCCCATGATGGGCTCAACCATAATTGCTGCTGTATTTTTAGTAATCTTTTTTTTTAAAGACTTATGATTTCCAAATACAAAATGATCAAACCCTGCAACTTTAGGTCCAAATCCTTCAGTCATTTTTTTACTTCCACTGGCAAAAATGGCCGCAATAGTTCTCCCATGAAAAGAATTTTTAACACATAAAATTCTATTTTTATTTGGTTTTCCAATAGAATAAAAATATCTTCTTGCTACCTTAATCGCTGCTTCAGTAGCCTCTGCACCACTATTTTGAAATATTACATAATCTGCAAAAGTTTTTTGTGTAAGTCTTTTGGCAAGCTTTTCTCCTTCGGGAATTATAAATGCATTTGAAACATGCCATACTTTTTTTGCTTGTTTATTTATTGCTCTAATCAGATATGGATTGGAATGTCCTAAGGAATTAACTGCTATACCTTGAACAAAATCTAAATATTTTTTTCCATTAGTAGAATAGAGGAAGCTTCCTTTTCCTCTTTTAAAAGCAATTTTTCTTCTGTTATAATTTTTAGCTAAAGCACTCATTTTGATTAATTATGTTTTAATTTTATAACCTTTTTTATAAAGTTGAAATGCAATAAGCCAAGTTATTATTGAAATAACTCCTAAATAAATTATACCAAATCCGAATGAACCATCCATTTCATTTATAAAGGCATATCTAAATCCATCAATCATATGAAAAAAAGGATTGTAATGACTAAGTGTATTTAAAAAATTGGGTAATCTTTCTACTGAATAAAATGTTCCTGATAAAAAAGATAAGGGTACAATAATAAAATTTGTAGCGGTTGCCATATGATCAAACTTTTCAGCCCATAGACCAGCTATAAAACCTATTGTGCCCATTATAAAAGAGCTTAAGAACAAATATAAAAAGAATATTAAGTAGTTTCTAATCTCTATTTCTATCATTAAAGAAAATATAAATACTGAGATAATTGCAATCATTAATGCTCTAGTTATTGAAGCAAATATTACTGCAAAAGTTACCTCCGCTGCAGACAAAGGTGCGCCTATCAAATCAACAATATTACCCATTATTTTTCCCATTAATAATGAAGATGAAGAATGAGAAAAAGCTTGTTGAACTACCTGCATAGCAATTAAACCTGGTGCAAGAAACTCTATAAACGGTACACCTAAAACATTTGGCCTATCATTTCCTAATGCTAAGGAAATAACAGCTAAAAATAGAATTGAAGTTACAATTGGACCAACAATTGTTTGTCCAAAAACAGATAAAAACCTTAAAGTTTCTTTTAAATAGAGGGTATATGCACCTACCCAATTAATACCAAATCTTCTTTCTCCAAACTTATATTTATTTTCTAATTCAACCATAAATGAGTATTCATAAACTTTTTTTATAAATATTGTTAAAAAAACAAAAATAACTCTTGTTATTATTTTAATTGTATGTGTACCTTCATATTGTTATAAATTCAACATTGCATACAACATATAGTAGTATATGAGCTGGACAGAAGAAAAAGTAAATAAACTTAAAGATCTTTGGGGAAAAGGTAAAACTGCAAGCCAAATAGCAGAAATTTTAGGTGGTGTAAGCAGAAATGCAGTAATTGGTAAAGCTCATAGGCTAAACCTATCAGCAAAAATTATAAAAAGATCAACAACTCACTCCAAGAATAATTTAAAATTTAAAGAAAAAAGTATAAATAAAAAAAGTAGGAAATTTAAATTTACCTCGTTACTTTTAGATAAAAATTTTGAACCTGCAAAGAACTTGGGTTTAGAAGAATTAAATGAAAACACATGCAAATATATGGAAGGTCACCCTGATGAAAATTCATCTTCATTTTGTGGAAGAAAAACTGTAGAAAAATTTTCATATTGTCCTCTACATTTAATTGTTGTATTCCAAACAAAATCCAAGCAAGAAGATTTGAGTGAAGATGAAGAGGTGCCAGAGTTTATAGAAAAGAAAATTAAATCAGCTTAAAATTTTTTAATAAATCTATTTCGAATACTGACCACCTTCTTTCCACATATATGAGTATTTTAATATTTCATGCTCAAATTTAAGTTTTGGTTCAATGCCTAAGTCTATATTTGATTTATATTGTCCTGAAAGAATATTATCATATTTTAAAATTCTTAATTGATCTCTAGTAATTAAGGGCTTAGGAAATTTTTCAAAGAAGAATGCACTAAGTTTAGCAATTTGTGTTGGTAAAGGAATTAATAGTCTTTTTTTATTTATTGAAATTAATAATTTTTGTAAAATTTCCTTGAATGAAAGTTCTTCTGGACCAACACACTCAATAATATCAGAACAAATATTTTTATCTATTACGCTTGTAATTACTTCACATATTTCAGACACATGAATTGGAGAAAATTTTGTTTTCCCGTTATAATATAATGGAAAAATTGGTAGCAAACTTAACAAATTTAAGAGTCTACAGCTAAAGTTATCATCTACAGAAAAAATTACTGATGGCTTTAGTATTGTAGATTTAGAAAAATTATTTATTATTTTTTTTTCTCCCTCAAGTTTGCTAGAAGCATATTTACTATCTATAGCCTTTTCAATTCCTAGAGCAGAAATATGAATGAACTGTTTAAGTTTATATTCTTCACATTTTTTTGAGAGAATTTTTGGAAAATTTACATGTATATTTTTAAAAGTATTTTTTTTATTTTCATATAAAATCCCAACAAGATTTATACATACATCTTTATCTTTAAAAAAACTATTTAATTGCTCTTCATCAAATATATTTCCCTCTATTACTTCTATATATCCCGGATTGCCACTTAATTTAAGTATAGTTCCTTTTTTATGTAAATTTCTTGTTACAACTGTAACTAAATAATTCTTTCTAGTTAACTTTCTAATTAAATGGCGCCCTATTTGACCAGAGCCACCAAAGATCAATACTTTTTTCATAATCAAAAAATAGACATTATTGTTGTGTCTTTATATATATAAATTAAAAATCAAATAACATATATATATTAAAATGGATAACATCAAAATTTTTGAAAATGATTTACCATCAGAAATTGATTTGTCTAAGGAAAAGGTTATAGGAATTGATAATGAGGCCCTTGGACTGGTGCTGGGAAGAGATCCATTAACTCTGGTACAGTTGGGTCTTGAATCAAAACACTTTTACTTAGTTAAATTAAATAGAAAGACATATGAGGCTCCTAATTTGATAAAAATTTTATCAAATCCATCAACTGAGTTTATCATGCACTATGCAAGACAAGATTTATTATGGTTAAAATATCATCTTAATGTAGAACCAAAAAATATTTTTTGCACAAAGGTTGCTTCAAAATTAGCTCGTACTGCAAGTTCTTTTCATGGGTATAGAGATTTAGTTAAAGAACTATGTGGTAAAGATATATCAAAAAAAGAACAACAAAGCGATTGGGGTAATCCAAATCTTACTTCAAAACAAATTAGCTATGCTGCACAAGATACGGAATATTTATTTGAAATAAAAAAAAAATTAACCAGCATGCTAATTAGGGAAAACAGAATTGATATTTTTAATAAATGCATGAAAGTTATACCCACATTAGTAGATATGGAAATTTCAGGTTATAAACTTAATATATTTGAACATTAGGTTATTATGAAAAAAATTAATTATAAAGCTATAGCTAAGAATGTAATTGATCTTGAAATTTCTTCTTTAAAAAAATTGAAAAGATCATTAAGCAAATCTTTTGATCAAGCTGTGGAAGCAATAGTTAAATGTCAATCAAAAATAGTTTTTTGTGGTGTTGGCAAAAGTGCAAAAATTGGTGCCAAATTATCAAGTACATTTTCATCTGTTGGAAGTCCTTCTTTTGTTTTATCAAGTGGTGATAGTTCACATGGCGATATTGGAAGTGTAAGCAAAAAAGATGTTTTAATATTAATAAGTTATTCTGGAGAAACTCAAGAACTTAAAAATATTATTCAATATGCAAATAGAAACAGAGTTACGCTAATAGGTATGGTATCAAAAAAGAATTCAACCCTTTACAAAGCATCAGATATTAAATTATATATCCCAGAAGTTAAAGAAGCTGGACATGGAATTGTACCAACTTCTTCTACAACTGCTCAACTTGCAATGGGTGATGCTCTTGCAATAGCATCTATGGAATATAAAAAATTTGGAAAATTAGATTTTAAAAAATATCACCCTAGTGGAAGTCTTTCAGTAAAATTAAAGACTGCTGAAGACTTAATGGTCAAGGGTAATAATATGCCATTTATTAATCAAAATTTAGATATGAGTAGTGCTCTAAAAGTTATGAGAAAATCAAATATGGGAGTTCTAATAGTTAGAAAGAATAATAAAACAGTAGGTATTATTTCTGATGGCGATATCAAAAGAATAAAAGATAAAAATACTGATTTTAAAAAAATAATTGCAAAAAAAATTATGAAAAAAAATCCAATTAGTGTTGATAAAGACACTCTAGCTTCAAAAAGTTTATCTGTAATGTCAGAAAAAAAAATTACTTGTTTGTGCGTACATAACAAAAAAAATAAGAATAGGACAATTGGAATTTTAAAAATTCACTCAATATTGGATTCAAATATTCAATAAATGAATATAAAAACAGTTATTCAAATATTTATTTTTCTTATAATAATCGCTTCTTTATACTTCTTTATTGAAAAAACCTTTTTGTCAGAAAAACAAGAAATAATAGATTTAGATTTGGAGGATAAAGAGGTTAAGGTTGAAAAAATTGAAGTTAAAGATAGTGATGGAGATATTGTAGAAAATATAAATTATAAATCTATAGATGCTAATGGCAATGAATATAGATTATATGCATCTCGAGGAGAAATTAGTCAGGAAAATGAGAACATAATTATATTAAAAGATGTTAATGGTGAACTACGATTAAAAGATAAACCTAATGTTTATATTAAATCTGATTTTGCAAAATATGATTCCTTAAACTTTGATACTTATTTTTATCAAAATGTATCGGGTTTTTTTGAAGATAAAAAAATTTATTCGGACAATTTTGATTTATTATTTAAAGATAATAAAGCAATGATATATAATAATATAAAATTTTTAGATATAAATATAGAAGGAAGTGCTGATAAAATTAAATTGGATTTGTTAACTGGCGATATAGCAATTACAATGTTAAGAAAACAAAAAATTCAAATAATTAAAGAATAGATTAATGGCTATTATAAAGAAATTTAGGATAACTACATTTAAAAAAGAAATAAATAAAATCTCCTTACAAAAAGTATCACTTTCGTATAACAAAAGACAAATTTTAGACGATGTTTCATTTAATGTTCGAGAAGGAGAAATTTGTGGCTTACTGGGACCAAATGGTGTTGGTAAATCGACAATTTTTAATATCATTGTAGGACTTGTAAAACCAAATTATGGAAATATTTTTATAAATCAAAAAAATGTTACAGAAATACCGATTTATAAAAGATCAGTAGATTTTGGTTTAAGTATCGTGCCTCAATCAGGTGGGATATTCTCTAATCTTACTTGCCTAGAAAATTTAAAAGCAATTAGTGAAATAGTTTTAAAAAATAAAAGTGAAAGAAATTTTAGAATTGAAAAAATGATTTCTAAATTTGAATTAGATGCTGTCAAAAATACTAAAGCAAAACATTTATCGGGAGGACAGAGAAAAAAAGTAAGTATTGCAATGTCTCTTATTTCTAATCCAAAAATAATATTAATGGATGAGCCATTTCAAGGATTAGATATTATGTCTACTAGAGACCTTCAAGAAACAATAGTAAACTTACAAACAGAAGATAATAACAGATGTTGCATAATTTCAGACCATGCCGCTAGAGATTTGCTTGCTATAAGTGATAGAGCTATAATATTAGCTAATAAAAAAATTGTTGCTCAAGGAACACCTTCAGAACTAATAAATAATACTAATGCAAGAAATTTATATTTTGGAGATGAATTTCAAATTAATTAATCATTTAAATGAAAAAAATATCTTTTATTAATGAAAAAATTAAAAAATATAATAAAAAAATCTACGTTCCTGGAGATAAAAGTTTATCAATAAGATTTGTATTAATTGCATCACAAGCAATAGGAAAATCAACTGCATATAATCTTTTAAAATCAGAAGATGTTATGAATGCCTTAAAAACTATAAAAAAACTTGGAATAAATTATAGAATAAAAAAAAATTTTTGTGAAATTGATGGAAAGGGACTCGGAGGATTTAAATTTAAAAATAATACAATTATAAATGCAGGAAATTCAGGAACTTTAGCTAGATTAATTTTAGGATTGTTAATAAATTCAAAAAAAAAAGTTATTTTAAAAGGAGATAAAAGCTTATCAAAAAGAGATTTTTCGAGAGTTATTTTGCCCATGAAAAAATTTGGTCAAAATATTGATTCAAAAAATAATAAGTTACCTATTGGAATTAAGGGCACGAACTATCCAACACCAATAAATTATATAGAATCAAAAGCAAGTGCCCAAGTAAAAAGTTGTATATTATTAGCTGCAATGAAAACTAATGGAATTACTAATATCAAATGCATTCCATCAAGAGACCATACAGAAAGATTATATAAATATTTAAAGTTACCAATAAAAATAAAAAAAGAAAAAAAATTTGAATTAATCTCTTTTAAAGGAACAAAAAACTATAAAGCTTTTAATTATACAATTCCAGGTGATATAAGTTCAGCTTCTTTTTTTATAGTTCTTACATTATTGACAAAAAATTCTAAAATTTTAATTAAAAATGTAAACGTTAATAATTCGAGAACTGGTATTATTGATATATTAAAAAAAATGAATGGAAAAATAAAAATTAAAAATAAAAAAATATATAAAGGAGAAGAAAGCGCAGATATAGAATGTAAATACTCTCCGAATCTAAAAGGAATAAAAATTAATCCTAAAATTAATAGCAGAGCAATTGATGAGTTGCCATTAATTTTTTGTTTAGTGTGTGCTAAGGCCAAGGGAGTAAGCTACGCTAAAAAATTAGGAGAGCTTAGACATAAAGAACAAGACAGATTAAAATTTGTATTAAAATTTCTAAAAATGATTGGAGTTAAAGTAATTGAAAAAAATAATAATTTGAAAATTTATGGAAATCCTGATTTAAAATTAAAACAATCTTATATAATAAAAAATTTTATGAAAGACCATAGAGCTTTCATGTTGGCCTGTATTGCGGCACTTACATTGGGTGGCAAAAAGTGGATAATCCATGATAAAGATTCAATCGATACTTCTTTTCCAAATTTCATATCATTGTTAAAAAACCTAGGAGCAAAAATCCATTGACAAAAAAAAGTATTAATTTTTCAATAGCAATAGATGGCAGTAGTGCGTCTGGAAAAACAACTGGTAGTAAAATTTTATCCAAAAAATTTAAATTTAAACTTCTTTCTTCTGGAAAACTTTACAGATACCTAGCTTATAAAATAATTAATAACAAAAATAGATATGATAAAAAATTTATTATATATCAATCTAAAAATATTAATTTAAATAATTTAAAGCATAAAAGACTATACTCTTTAGAGGTAACTAAATTAGCATCAATTATAGCTAAAAAAAAATATATAAGAAATGCTCTTAAAAAATTTCAAATAAACTTTATAAAAAAAAATAAAAAAGTAATTATTGAAGGCCGAGACATTGCTTCAAAAATAATGCCTAATGCAGATTTAAAAATTTTTTTTAAATGTTCCAATAAGGAAAAGGCTAAAAGAAGATTAAAAGAATATAAAAAGGCAAATAAAAACGTAAAACTTAGTGAAATAGAAAAATCATTAAAATTAAGGGATTCTAGCGACAAAAACAGAAAAGAAAGTCCCTTGATTTTTGTTAAAGGTGCTGTATTAGTTGACACCACTAAATTAACTATAAAACAAATGGAGTTTAAATTGGTTAAATTGGTAAAGCAAAAATTGTTTAATAAATATGGAAATATATAAAGATTTAAATACTAAAGCCTCAAAAGATTTCGAACAACTCCTAAATTCACAATTATCTAAAATTAAAATAGAAGAAGGCAATATTATTGATGGAACTGTAACAAAAATAACAAGTAAATTTGTTTTCTTATTTGTAGAAGGATTAAAATCAGAACCTGTTTTGGATATCAACGAACTAAAAACTTTAAATATTAATGATAAACTTAAAGTTGGTTCAAAAATTCCAGTTTTTTTAGAAAAAATTGAGGATAGAAATGGAGATGTTGTAGTTTCTGTAACAAAGGCACAAAAAATTAAGCAATGGCGTCAACTTGAAAAAGCATTCGAAAAAAATGAACCAATTATTGGAAAAATTACGTCAAAATGCAAGGGAGGAGTGATTGTAGAGCATGTCGACACTGGATCATTAATGTTCTGTCCAGGATCACAAATTTCAGATAAACCTTTAAAAGATATTTCCCATTTAATGAATGAGCCTCAAAAATTTGCTCTAATTAAATTAGATAAAATTAGAGGAAATGCATGTGTTTCAAGAAGGCAAATAATTTCATCAAATAGAAAGGAGGATAAAGCTAAAATTATCGAAAAGTATAAAGTTGGTGATATTATTAAGGATGCAGTAGTAAAAGGATATAGTTCCTTTGGCTGCTTCTTCGGTGTAAACAATGGAGAACTTGACGTATTAGTACATTTACAAGAAATTTCTTATTCAAGAATAAATCATCCGGATGAAATATTTAATATAGGTGAGCGTCATTCACTTTTAGTGATATCAGTAGATAAAGAAAAATTACAAGTAGGTTGCTCAATTAAACAACTTTCTCCAGACCCGTTTGAACATATTTCAAACTATGAACTAAATAAATTATATAAAGTTAAAGTTGTCAAAATAACAGACTATGGTTGTTTTTGTGAATTAGAACCAGGACTAAGCACACTTCTTCACTCAAGCGAACTTAGTTGGACTAAAAAAAATGTAAGTGCAAAAAAATTATTTAAAATAGGTGACGTGATTGACTGCGTTATTACCGAAATAGATAAAGACAAAAGAAGAGTTGCAATATCTCATAGACTTACAAAAGAAAATCCATATGAACTGTTAGAAAAAAAATATCCTGTTGGATCGGAAATTTCTGGGAAAATATCAAGTATTAATGAATATGCAATTTATGTTAAAATGGAGGAATTGGATATTGATGTATTTTTGCATTCAAATGATTTATCTTATACGGGAAATCCTGAGGAAGAATTAAAAAAATATAAAAAAGGGGATGAAATTAAAGCTAAAGTTTTAGAGATAAAAAAGGAAGAACAAAAAGTCAGAGTTGGACTTAAACAAACCCTTGAAGATCCATTTAATTATTTTAAAACAAAAAAAATTAATGATGTAATAACTGTAAAAGTTATATCCTCCGATAATAAAGGACTGTTGGTTAAAGCTGAAGGTTCATCTTTAGAATTATTAATTAAAAAATCACAAATAGCTATAAACTCAGCAGATGCAAGGCCTTCAAGATTCGTTGGAGGCGAAAGAATCGATGCTGCAATTTCAGATCTAAATATAGAAAAAAGAAAAGTATCAATCAGTATAAAATTGCTAGAAGAACTACAAAATAAAGAGGCTGTATCTAAATTTTCTTCACCACTTTCAGGAAAAAATTTACCATTTTCATCACTTTCTGATAAACTGAAGAAAAATAAAGATAATAGTGAAAAATAAAATAGCTTGGCAGTAGTTAAATCAAAAATATTAAATAATTTATCTGATAATTGGCCGAATTTTTTAAAAAAAGACTTATCTAAGCTTATAGAAATAATTCTTGTTCAAATAGAACGGTCTCTTGAAAGAAACGAAAGAATTGAGCTAAGAGATATATTTACTTTAGAAAGTAGAACTCAAAAAGCAAGAACATCTAGAAATCCAAAAACTAATGAAATAGTCAAAGTGCCAGAAAAAAAAACAGTACATTTCAAAATGTCAAAAAAATGGTTTAAAGATATAAACAAAGATGAGTAAAAAAATATTTATTGCTTGTGATGTAAATAAAACTTCTTTTGTTAAAAAGATAATAAAGTCTTCAAATACAAAAAAATTAAAAATTGGCTATAAGTTTGGTTTAGAATTTATTAACTCTAAGCATGGAAGATCTTTTATATCAAAAATTAAAGATAAAATTATTTTTGCTGATTTAAAGTTGCACGATATACCCAATACATGCGCTTCTACTGTAAAAGTTATTAAAGATCTTAATATTAAGTATTTAACTATACATATAAGTTCAGGTCTAGAAGCATTAAAAGCAACAAAAAAGGTTTCAGGTAAAATAAAGTTAGTTGGTGTTACAACGCTTACATCGATTGATAATTATTCTTTAAAACAGATAGGTTATGATAAGAAACTAAAAAAGTTAGTAATTCATCAAGCCAAACTAGCAAATAAAGCAAAGCTTGATGCAATTGTTTGTAGCGCTCGAGAAGTAAAATATATAAAAAAAATTTTTAAAAAAGAAATAATTACCCCTGGAATAAGATTTAATTCAAATAAAAATGATCAAAAAAGAACTATGACACCGAAAGAAGCATTTAAAAATGGCAGTGATTGGCTTGTAATTGGAAGACCAATTACAAAAGGAAATATAAAAAAAAATATTCAAAAATTAATTGATCATCTTAATAAATAATGGATGCAAAAATTTGTGGTATTAAAGATTCTAAAACTTTAAATTATATAATAAATCATAAGCATCCTCCTAAATTTATTGGTTTCATAACTAATTACCCCAAATCTAAAAGATATATCAATTACGAAGGTCTTAAAAAATTAATTAATATAGATAAAAAAAAAATAAATTTTGTATCCGTACTTGTAAATCCAAATGATGAAATTTTAGAAAAGATTAAATACTTAAATTTTGATTACTATCAATTGTACGATGTAGACCCTAAAAGAACTAAAATAATAAAAGAAAAATATAAAGTCAAAATCATAACTGCAATTACAATCAAAAATAAAAATGACATTGAAGAATTTAAAAAATTTGAGTCTACTTCTGAAATAATTTTGTTTGACAGCAAAGGATACGAGAAATCTATTGGATTTGACCATCGGCTACTGAATAATGTGTCAACTAAAGTAAATAAAATGCTTGCTGGTAACATTCAGTATGATGATAAGCTTGATAAATATTCTAAAATAACGGATATTATTGATATCTCAGGAAGCTTAGAAACATCAGGAGAGAAAGATATTTCAAAGATAAAAATTTTTTTAGAAAACATTAATAAGATTAAAAATGAAAATTAAAAAAAATATCCCATTAATTGATCAACACGATAAATTTGGCTTTTGGGGAGGAAAATTTGGAGGTAATTTCATTCCTGAAACCTTAAAAAAGCCAGTAGAAGACCTTGAAATATTATTTGGAAAATTGAGAAAAAATAAAAATTTTATTAAAGAAAGAGATTATTATTTTAAAAACTGGGTAGGGTCACCAACTTCTTTTATAAAATTAAATAACTTAACAAAACATCTTCGTGGAGCTCAAATATGGACAAAAGTTGTTTCTGAAGCAAACGGAGGTGCTCATAAAATTTATAATGCTACTGTTCATTGTCTTATAGCAAAAAGAGCTGGAAAAAAATATATCGTAGGTGATACGGGAGCAGGATATGCTGGAAAAATGCTTAGCATGGCTGCAAAAAAATTTGGCTTAAAATGTAAAATATTTATGGGTGCAAAAGACATTAAAAGACAAAAGCCTAACTGTGATGCAATGAAAAAAAATGGTGCTGAAATAGTTCCAGTTTATACTGGTAGTCAAACACTCGTGGATGCTGTTAGCGAATGCATGAGGTACTGGGTATCAAATTGTGACACCACTCATATGTGTGTAGGTTCAACTGTAGGACCCAATATTTTTGTCAAAATTTGTGGATGGAGTACATCACAAATTTCTAGAGAACTTTTTATACAAATAAAAAAAGAATTTGGAAGAATTCCAAAAAAAGTAAAATTATTAAACTGTGTTGGAGGAGGGTCTTCAAGTTTTGGTTTTTGGAATGAATTTATGCATTATAATAAAAAACAAGTTGAATTTATTGGTATTGAAGCTGGAGGGCCAAAGAAAAGTAAAAGACATGCCGCCCCATTGACTTATGGGTCAAAAATAGGAATTCTTCATGGAGCCTCCCAATATGTAAATCAAGATTTCGAAGGCCAGATAGAAGAAACAGAATCTATTAGTGCCGGATTAGACTATCCAGGAGTTTCTCCTATTCATTGTTTTTTAAAAGATACTAAAAGGGCAAGATATACAGCGGCAACTGATGAAGAAGCTTTACATGCTTATAAGCTTGTAACAAAGTATGAAAATTTAAATCCAAGTTTGGAACCAAGCCATGCATTTGCAGAAGCAATAAAATTAGCTCCAAAATTAAGTAAGGATACAGTTATAATTGTAAACTCGTGTGGTGATGCACATAAAGATCGAGATATTTTAAGACAAAGATTAGGAAAATTTTAATGAGTATATCTCCAATTAGTTTAGCATTTAAAAATTGTAAAAAAGAAAAAAGGCCAGCTCTGGTAACATTTACCGTTGCGGGTGATAATACTAAAAAAAATTCACTAAAAATATTGAATTCAATTGCTAAATATGCTGATATTTTAGAACTTTCATTTTTACACAATTGCCCGATTGCAGATGGAGGTCAAATCCAAAATAGTACTTACAGATCATTAAAAAATGGGACTACATTAAAAGATACTTTTCAAATTGCTAAAAAATTTAAAAATAAAAATCCTAACAAACCTTTGATATTAATGGGTTATTATAATTTAATTTATCAAAATGGTGAAAATAATTTTATAAAAAACTGTAAATTATCTAAAGTTGATGGATTAATTGTTGTTGACTTACCTTGGCCTGAAAATAAAAAATTTGCAAAAAAATGTAAAAAAAAATCTATAAATTTCGTTCAACTTTTATCACCAACAACCTCTAAAAAAAGAATGAAAAAAATTATAAAAGATTCACACGATATGATTTATTATATAAGTATGCTATCCACTACAGGAGGAAAATTAAAAGTTCCACCAAAAAAAATTTTAGAAAATTATATTAAAATAAAAAAAATAAATAAAAATAAAAATTGTGTAATAGGATTTGGAATTACAAATAAATCAATTAAATCCTTCACAAATTCTGATGGTGTAGTTATTGGAAGTGAAATTTGTAAAGAAATTACTAGAAGTTTGAATAATAGACAAAATCCTGTCACAAATGTAAGTAAAGTAGTAAAAAGACTAAAAAATAAAATTTTATGAACTGGATAACAAAAATAAAGACATTTGGTGATAAAATAAAAAGAAATTTACAAAAAAAATTTCCTACAAAAGAAGAAATTGCAAATTCAGATTGGACAAGCTGCTGCAAAGGTCCAGTTTTAAAAAAAGATTTAGAAGAAAATTTATGGATTTGCAACTCATGTGGAAAGCATCATAGAATTAGCTGTAAACAAAGATTTGATATATTTTTTGGGAAAAATAAATACGAGATTCTTGAAACACCAGTTCCAGCTGAAGATCCTTTGAATTGGAAAGATACTAAATCTTATAAAGAAAGATTAGTGCAAGCAAAAAAAAAAACTGGTCAAAATTGCGCGGTAATGATTGCAAAAGGTCAGATTAATGGCATTCAAGTTACAGCAGGAGCAATAAATTTTGATTTTATAGGAGGATCAGTAGGTGCCGCAGAAGGAGAAGCAATTATATATGGAGTGCAACATGCAATAGATAATAAAACTCCATATGTTTTTTTTCCTTGTGGAGGAGGTCAAAGAATGTTCGAAAGTCCAATCGCGTTAGCAAATATGACCAGAACTACACTTGCAATAAATGAACTAAAAAAAACTAATCTTCCCTATATAGTATGTTTTACAGATCCAACAGCAGGTGGGATAACGGCATCTTTTGCCATGTTAGGAGACGTTCATTTTGCAGAAAGTGGTTGTTTAATAGCATTTGCTGGTAAAAGAGTAATTCAAGCAACAGTTAAGGAAGAATTAAGTCCAGATTTTCAAACAGCTGAATTTGTTGAGAAGCACGGTTTTATTGACAAGGTAGTAAATAGAAAAGATTTAACAAATGAAATTGGAAAATTGCTTGAAATATTGCTAAAGAGAAATTCTGAGGTAAATTCAGAATTATCAAATGAAACTTCAACAAATATTGAACAGCCTACAAAAGCTGTATCCTAAAGAAATAGATTTAAGTTTAGATCGAATTAGTAAGCTTTGCAAAAAACTTGGAAATCCTCAAGATAATTTACAATATATATCTGTAGTTGGAACAAATGGTAAGTATTCTACAATCCAAGCAATTAGAGCAATATTAAAAGATGCTAATATAAATTGTAATATTTATACAAGTCCTCACATTCAAAAAATTAATGAAAGATTTATATATAATGATGAGGAAATTTCTGATGAAAATCTTATAAAATTATTAACTGAAGTAGAGGATATCAATGCAGGCGAACCCATTACTTATTTTGAAATATTAACAGCTGCTTATTTTTATAATGCTAAAAATTTCAAAAATAATATTAATATAATAGAAAGTGGTTTATTTCACAGAGCAGATGCATGTTCTATAATTAAATCAAATTTAGCAAGTGTTATAACTGCTATTGGCTTAGATCACCTAGACTGGTTACCAAAAAATAAACAAACAATAGACCAAATAATATTTGAAAAAACTTCATCTTTATTAACTTCAAAAATTATTGTCTCGAAACAAAGCTCAAATAAAACTTTAAATAAAATATCAAACTCAATTGAGAAAAATTCTTCTGAAAAAATAACTTTTGGTAATGATTTTAACTACTCATTAAATGAAAATGGATTTTTTTATTATGAGGATAAATACGGAGGTATTAAGCTTCCGCTACCAAATTTAGAGGGAGAATTTCAATTATCAAATATATCAACAGCTATAGCAACTATCAGAAATGTAGAAGAAATAAATGTTTCAAATCAAAATATTATAAATGGAATAAAAAAAATTAAAAGCATTGCAAGATTTTCAGAGATAAAAAATGGAAAATTAAAAGATTTAGTAAAATATAATAAAATTTATATTGACGGATCCCATAACCCTCTTGGTGCTAATGTTTTAAGTAAACATTTAAATTCATTAGAATGTAATAAACATATAATTTTAGGAATGATGAATAATAAAGATCATGTTGAATATATTAGTTATTTTAAAGATCAAATATCTTCTTTAACAACTGTAGATATTCCAAACCAACCTAATGCTATTAATGGTGAAGACTTAATGAAAAAATTAAAAAATTTTAATAATATCAATTATAAAAAATCAATTAAGGAAGCTATTAAATCAATAAATTTAAAGGATAATGATATAATTATTATCACTGGATCCTTATATCTTGCTGGAGAAGTTTTAAATTTAAATTAAATATTTTCTTTTATCCAAGAAACAATATTTGATTTTGTAGTAGCTCCAACTTTAGTAGCCTTTAATTCACCACCTGAAAAAAGCAGCATGGTTGGAATTCCTCTGATTCCATACTTTGTTGGAGTGTTTGGTTCATTGTCAATGTTGTGTTTTGCAATCACAACATCATTTACCATTTCATTAGAAATTTCTTCTAACGTTGGTGCAATCTGTTTGCAGGGCCCACACCATTCAGCCCAAAAGTCAACTACAACTGGTTTGCCAGCTTTAATGACTTCCATCTCAAAATTTTCGTCTGTTACATTAACTGTTGCCATGAGATCTATATATAATTTTATTTTACTATTTCAACTCTTAAAAAAAAAAAAATTAAATTATCCACACTAAGAATTTTCATATTTTTTTTGTATTGACATTACATGTGAATTAAGTTCATCCAAAAATTTTAATTTTTCCTGATCATTTTCATTTGAATATTTGTCTCTAAGTGTATCAATTTCGTTGTAACATGCTGAAACTGTCCACCATTTTTCAAATTTTTCACTTAAAATTCTTTTAGAAATAGATCTTTTAATAGATTTCAACATATCGGCCGGCAATACTTCCGGTGCTTCTTGATAAATTATTTTTTTACCAAAACCTACAAGTCTTTCATCATCAAATTTATCTAATAATTTTAATTTATCTTGCCAAGATGCAGCATGCCATGCAGGAAAAAGTGCTGTATCTTTATTTGAGGTAAATTTATTATAAATACTTTCTTCTGCATATATATCTTCCTGCGATTTTGATTGCTCTTTTTCTTCTGCTATTTCTCTAAGTGCTGTTAAAATATTTTGAGAAAATTTTTCATTTTCTCTAACTAATTTTGCTCTTTTTTTAATCAAACTTGAATCCATTGTATTATATGGTTCTACCTTAATAGCGTATTCTGCATCTAGTATAATTGGGGCTTTATTTGATCTAATAGTTCTTAAAAATTTAGGAGTTTTTTTCATTTCGACTTTTAACTCATTGATCGACATATTTAATATAGGCTCAATATCAACCCTAATGTCCACACATTGTCCCCAGTTATAAACAGGATGAATGCAATGTTTTGGGTGCAGAGGAGCACATAGATATAATCTTGATTTTCCATAAAAATATTCATTTAAGCTAAATATTTCTTCTTTTTTAAATATTGTTTCTGTATCTAGTTTATTTGCAGTTCTTAAAAACATATCCCAAGTACTTGGTTGTCTCTTTTTAATTATACTTAAAATTTTTGCAGTCAAAGTTGCGTCTGTTAGGGCGCTATGAGCATCGCTTGAGTCTAAACCTTGCATTCTCGAAAGAGATTCAAGTTTAAATACTGGATTATTTTTTTCGTTTATCTCTGTTTCTAAAACAGAAGAATCTACAGCGTAAGCAGCCCTGGCTATATTAATACCATCATGTCTTTTATTTGGAGATGCATTGGTAATATAAGGATATCTAATACCTTTAAAAAATTCCTTCCTAATCATTTCATCATCAAATCCTATATTCGACCATCCCATGAAGATTGCTGGGCTCCATTTCTTGAAAGTTTTTTCAACTTCGCTAAGCATTTGGTAATGACTTAAATTTCCTTGAGTTAATTGTTTAATGCTTGTTTTATTAACAATTAAGGCCATTGCTTGTGGGATTTCACCCTCTGGTAATCTACATCTAAAATTAAATCTATCTTTTTCTTTAAAGTTTTCATCAACTAAAATTCCACCAATTTCAATGATGCTTCCAAAATCTGTTGATGCTGATGAGCTTTCAATATCCCAAATAGCTAAATTCATAATCTCCTAGTTTAATGAAATTTGTTTGAATCTTCTGTTTCGATTTCTTTGGTTTTTTTTTCTTCTAAATCTAATTCAACAATTTTTGATGTGTGCTTTTGAATTTTCTCTACAGATGTTCTTGCTTGTCTAAAAAGTTCTGAAATTTGACTATGTTTAATATCAGCATCAGTAATCCTTTTTGATAACCTTGCTACATCTTCATCCAATGCTGCAACTTGTTTTTGAATAATACCCGATAACATGTACATTTCTCTATTTTGTATTAATAATCTATAAGTTCTTAAAAAACCAAAAATTGTATCGGGAGATACAATAACTACATTTTTTTCTCTGGCTTTTTTTATAAAATTTTCAGGATGTTTTGCAATATCTCTAAAAACCCCTTCTGATGCAACAAACATTAAAGCCAAAGGAGCAGTCTCTCCTGTAATTATATATCTTTCTGAAATATCTTTTATGTGTTTTTCAATATCTTCTCTAAATGATTTTGCTAAGTTTTTTTTAATTTGTTCATCTTTTTCTTCATGCATTTTTTTATAATTTTCCCAGCTAAACTTTGAATCAATACATATTGACTCTTCTGCAGAACCAAAAGTTAAAAAACAGTCGGGTCTTTTACCATTGCTTAATGTATGTTGAAATTTATAGTGTTTTTTATTAATTGAATCTTTTACGATATCTTCAAGATATTCCTCTCCAAATTTACCTCTTTCGGTTTTGTTATTGAAAAGATTTTTAAAATCGACCATATCACCTTGTAAACCTTCGATTTTTTCTTTTGTTTCTGCAATTGTTGTAAGTTTTGTTCTTATTTCTCCAAGTCCTGTATTTACTGCTCTTTCTACCCCAAGACTGTCGCCACTATTAATTTTTTGATAAATTAAAAAAATTAAAATTAAAAGAACTCCTAGAAACCCAATAATTATATATTCCAACATCAATAACTCCTTTTTTAAAAAGTTAAGTGTTTAGCATGATTTGGGAATAATTTCTTAAAAGAAACTAAATCGCCGTGTCTAAACAAGTAACTTTAATTTAGTATGTTTAATATAAACATTAAAATTATAATGTCAAGGTAAATTTTTTAGTTCATTAAATTTTTTTATCCTTCCAAGAAATAAGTTTTGATACATAATTAATTCTTTTCCCTCAATTTTAAAATCTTGAAATAAATTGTCTACTGTACATAATAAAATTACACCTGAAGTAATATTTGTTTTATAAACTACATTATGTGCCAAAGTATATGCACCTAGTTGTAAAAAATAATCTTGAATATAGTCAACTTTTTTTGGTTTATTTGCTTGTTTAAAATCTATAATTACTTCTTTTCCTTGATAAACACCAACGAGGTCTGCCGTACCTGCATATTTTTCTGGATAATGAAGTGTAGTTTCTATTCCATATATTTCTTCTAATTTTCCTTTTATACCTTTGTCTATTATTTCTTTTGCCATATTTTTATACTTTTCATTACTTTCAAAAAAACTTTCGTTAATTCGTCCTCTTAAAAAGTCTTCTATATAAGAATGCATTGATGTACCTCTGTTAGATGCTTCATTTTTAATTCTATTAGCTTCAGCAGAACCAACACGTTCAACCCAGTTTTTTATTGCTGCTTTGTCCTCTTCTGATTTGGTTGCTTGCAAAATTGAAGTAACGCTCGGTAGTTTAGCATTATTAAATAAATATTTTCTTAGCCCATCTTCCATAGATCTTGATGATTTTGGATAGCTAAATTTATTATTCCAGATCATTTTTAATTTTTCGAAAGTAATTTTAAAAGTTTTCTGATTCCCTTTTTATTGACACTTAATTTGGAAACCATCATAGAAGCTTGTGATTTCAAGATCTCTCCGTCTTTCAATATCCTTAAATTATTAGCTTTTAATGTTGCTCCGGTACTAGTTATATCAGATATAATTTCTGCAGTACCCGTAAATGGTGCTACTTCTGTGCTTCCTAAACTTTTAACAAGTTGAAATTGGGTTACACCTTTTGAGTACAAAAATTCCCTTGTTAAATTAGGATATTTTGTTGCAACTCTTATAAGTTTTTTTTTCTTTTTTTTAAATTCATCTGCAACCTCATCTAAATCTAGTAAGGTTTGTACATCTATCCAAAGATCAGGTATGGCAAGAACAAGGTTTGCTTTACCAAATTCATACTTTTTTATAACTTTAATTTTATTTTGAATATTTATTTCACTTTCCTTTAGTAAGTCTACGCCAGAAAAACCAACATCAATATTTCCTAAAGATAATTGTTCAATACATTCTCTTGCATGAAGATAGATAATTTTTACATTAGATTTTTTTATATAGCCGAATAAATCTCTTTCTCCTCTTTCAGAGTAAATTCTTAACTTTTTTGTCTTAAAAATATTTAAAGTATCATTCTTCAATCTGCCCTTGGATGGTATACCTATATTTATAGTATTCTTATTCATAAACGCTCATATTAACTGCGGCTCCGGCTGCTGAAACTTTTCTGAAACCTAAATTACTTGTTAATTCGTCATATCTTCCACCTGAGATAAAATTTTTAAATTTCTTTCCTTTTTTCACTTCTATTGAAAAAATCATTGAACTATAAAATTCTACATCTCTTCCACTTAATGCTGAAAATTCTACTCTTAAATCCTTGTTGTTTATTTTATTAAGTGGAAAAAATTCTTTACCAACAAATATGTTAAGCCTATATTTTTGAAAAAATTTATTCAAAACTTTAGGCGCATTTTTTAATTCACATTTTATTTTTAAAAATTCTTTAATAATTTTTGTATTAATTTTTCCTGATGAAGATCTTCTTGGGTCATTTATCTTCATATCAAATCGATCTAATATTTCTTTATAACTTCTTCCTACAACTTCTTTCGAATTTTCAAGTTTTCTCATTTTTAAATATCTTGATTTATCAATTTCAACAAAAACAGGATCTATATCTAGATTTGTTTCTAATCTTTTTAAAAGTTCATTGAAATAACTTTCATTCCAATAATATCTTTTTAATCTATTTTTCCATCTTCTTGGAATATCAAGTTTGTTAATTAGGAGATTAAATAGTTCAACATTTCCAATTTTTAAAACTCCTTTTTTAAAACCACTACTTTTTAAAATTTTTATTGAAGTATCTATAATTTCTTGATCTTCTTTTTGTTTATCTTTTGAGCCTAATATTTCAAAGCCAATTTGGTTTTTAATTATAGAATCTTGTTTCCTATAAGTTTTTCTAAAAGCTTCTCCACTATAAAAAACCTTTTGTTTTTTGTTTGATTTATTTTGAACAAATCTTAAGACAGAAGAAATTGTTAGATCTGGCCTGAGGCATAACTCCTTTCCATTTAGATCGTAAAATGAAAACAATAATCTTTTAAAATTCTCTCCCGATCTTTGTAAAATATATTTTGTTTCTAATACTGGGTCTAATTCAATATTATTAAACCCTTTAGACTTTATCAATCTAAGGATTTTTTCAGATAAGTTTTTTGATTTCATTGATTAAATTTTCTTTGGAAACAGTTATTTGATCATTATCTTTCGAAGAAGTTAATTTTTTTAAAGTAATTTTATTTTCTTTAATTTCATTTTCTCCCATTATAATTGCGATAGGACAGCCTCTTTTATCCGCGTAAGTTAATTGTTTTTTTAAATTTTTTGAGGAATCGAGGTATAATTCTGAATTTATTCCATTGTCTCTTAAGATATTTAAAATTGAATAATAATTTTTTATAAGCTTTTCTTCTAATATGCAGATTAATATTGGTTCATTACTTTTGACTTTAATTTCATTAATTTGGTTTATTACAAATAATAATCTATCAACTCCAATACTCATTCCAGTTCCTGGAAAATCTGCTCCTTTAAACCTTGAAATTAACTTGTCATATCTTCCTCCTGAAGCAATACTTCCAATGTCTATTTCTTTTCCTTTTGAGTTCTTTGCCTTAAAATTTAAGTTTGTTTCAACACAAAAACCATCATAGTAAGCAAGTCCTCTTACTATTGTAAAATTTGTATTAATTTGATTAGAAAAATTTCCAAGACTAGCTATTTCTAAAAGCTCTTCCGTTTCTCTTATACCCTCTACGGAAATTGGATTTTTCAATACTTTCTTTAAATCTTGAATATTTTTTATTTTTATAAAATTTAAAATTTCTGATGCTTGATCATTTGATAAATTTGCACCCTTCGTAACCGCACCTGATATGTCTACTCTCTCTTTTTTTAATAAGTCCTCAACGCCTTTTATTCCCACTCTTTCTAATTTATCTATAGCCCTAATTACTTTAAGCTCTTGATCTTGATTAGTGATTTTAAGTTCCTTAATCAATCCTTGAACTATTTTTCTATTGCTTATAGAAACATTAAATTGATCTTTTTTAAGCCCACAATTAAAAAGTGTGCTGATTATTACATTACAAATTTCTGAGTCTGATTGAGCTTTATTTGTATTACCAATTATATCGACGTCTGCTTGGGTAAATTCTCTATACCTTGCATTCCCACTTTTTTCATTTCTCCAAACGTTTCCAATTGCATATCTCTTAAATGGAAAAGCTAAATCCCTATAATTTTGTGCAACAAATCTGCTTAAAGGGCTACTCAAATCATACCTCAATGTTATTTGTTCTTTGTCATCTTTAAAAGAAAAAACATCAGACATAGGATTGGCCTCATCATCTGCCAAAAATGATCCAATATTTATACTTTTTTCAAAAGATGGAGTTTCTAATGGTACAAAACCATATTTCAAAAAGTTAGCTTCAATAGATTTGATTAACTTTTTTTTGATAGCTAATTTTTTATTCCATCTATCTTCAAACCCAGAAGGTAAATCAGGTATTAATTTTTGTTCTTTTTCCATTTTTTTGGTACTGACGCTGGGAATCGCACCCAGATAGCCCGCTCCACAGGCGGGAGTAATAACTGTTATACGACGTCAGCTCCTTTTACTGTTTTATACTAAATGTGGATAAAATTAAATTTATAATATGATTAAATTGCTAGCGTGCAGCCAGCATGAAGATGATGTTTGTTAGTTAAATTAAGTGTTTTAATTTTTTTAATCATTTCAGATTTAATAACATCTAAAATTATAAATGCAAGGAAGAATTGTATAGGAATAGCTTAGATGAAAACTAAGAATACTCCTATACAATTTATTTGAATTAGAATTAAGAGGTTTTTTGCAGTTTAACTGCTGAAGGACCTTTATCTCCATCCTCAACTTCAAATGTAAGTTCATCACCCTCGTTTAAAAATCTTAAACCAGCTTCTCTTACCGCGCTCGCATGAACAAACACGTCTTTTTCTTTGTCTTCACGCTCAATGAAACCATATCCTTTTTTGCCATTGAACCATTTTACTTTACCTTTTAGACTCATATTACTCTTTCTTTTATTGTTATTAACTTAAGCTAATATTTAGCTTGCACAGTAGTTATTAGATTTTAAAATTTATTGCAAGGTTATTATTATTAAGAAATATATCCTTTTTGAGGTGGGTCCCCCTGGAAACGAACCAGGTCCTAACGCTTTTCAGGCGTTCGTGCGCACCAGCTACACCAGAGACCCATTTATTAAAATCTAAAAATAATTCTACCTTTTGTTAGATCATATGGAGTAACTTCAACTGTAACATTATCTCCTTGCAATACTCGAATTCTATTTTTTCTCAATTTACCAGCTGTATGTGCGGTAATTATATGATTATTTTCTAATTGAACACGGAACATAGCATTAGGAAGTAAATCAATTACTTTTCCCTTGAATTCAAGTGTATCTTGTTTTGCCAAATCTAACTTCTCCTTATTCTCGATTTTATACTTTGAGCATGACCAATTAAACCTTCATACTCGGCAAGAGTTATAGCTTTCTTACCAATAACTTCAATGCCTTTTTTTGATAATTTAACGTAGCTTATTTTTTTATAAAATTCGCCAACATTTAGTCCAGAGGAAAATTTTGCCGAACCAAGTGTTGGTAGAATATGATTAGTTCCTACATTGTAATCAGTAGCTGCCATCGCAGAGTATTTTCCAATACAAATACTTCCTACATTTTTTATTTTATTAACTAATTTTTTATAATTTTTTAAATTTAATTCTAAATGTTCTGGTGCTATTTCATTAATTGAATCAATTATTTGTGTATTATTATAAACTTTAAGAATCAATCCATTTTTTAGAAGACTTTTTTTTGCAATATTTTTTCTTGGAATTTTATTTAATTCTTTCATTAAAAATTTTTTTAAAGACATAATAAAATCTTGATTATTTACTATTAATATACATTGTGAATTAGTGTCATGCTCAGCTTGACCTATTAAAGATGTTAAAACTTCTTTTAAATTAGTATTTTTATCTGCCACAACTGTAATTTCACTTGGACCAGCTATTCCTTCAATTCCAACATCTCCAAAAACTTCTTTTTTAGCTCTTGCAACATAATCATTACCTGGCCCGACAATTTTATTTACTTTTTGTATATATGCTAAACTAGCTATAGCTTGACTGCCACCAACACTTATAATTTCTGAGATACCGCATTTTTTTGCAGCATACATTACAGCAGGATTCAATTTTCCATTTAATCTTGGATTTGCAAGTACAACCCTTTTAACACCAGCAATTTTTTTTGCTAGAATAGCATTCATTAACAATGTTGAAGGAAGGTTAGATGGCACGTATATTCCAACAGATTGAATAGGAATATATCTATATTCAATTTTATTATTTTGTTTATCCACATATTTAATATTTTTATTTTTTTGTAGAGAATGAAATTTTAAAATTCTAGAATAAGCAAAATCAATTGCATTTTTGATTTTATGATCTAGAGATTTTATTGATTTGTTTATTTCTTTTTTTGTAGGTTTTATTTTAGTATTTTTGCTAAATTTTTTTTCATATTTTAGTAATGCTTTTTGTTTATTTATTTTAATATCCTTTACAATTTTAATTACAATATCTGTATTAATTTTGCTTTTAAATCTTCTTTTATTAAGTATCAGTTTTAATCTGGATAAATAATTTGGGTTTTTGCAATCTAATATTCTAATCATTTAATTTATTTTGATCCTCTAGGGTTACTTCTAAAACCTCAGTTAATAGAGTTATAAATGCATTATTTTTAAATAAAAGTGTTATCTCAAATTTTTCTTCAACTTTAAAAAGGTTAATAGCCATCAATTCTAAAACGTTATCTTTATTATTTTGATCAATGTTTTTTGACTTTACATCATCTACAAAATCGAACTTTAAAATACTCTTAATTTTTTTTTTGCTATCTTTTTCTTTATTTAATCTTTCAATTAGTATTAAAAATATTTTATTTTTTTTTAGAAATTTTATTTCTTCAACTTTTACTTTTGCTTCGGAACAGCATGCGGAAATAACCTGTATACCATTTGGATCTTTAGCTATGATTTTTGCAAGATATCTTTTTTCATTCATTTAGGAAACTCTTCTAATATTAGCTCCTAGCTTTCTCAATTTTTTTTCTATTTGCTCATATCCTCTATCTAAATGATATATTCTATTTATTGTAGTTTTTCCTTTTGCAGATAATGCAGCAAGAATTAATGAAACTGAAGCTCTTAAATCTGTTGCCATTAATTCAGCCGCTTTAAAATTTGTATTACCTTCAATAAAAGCTTTGTTTCCTTTTGTTTTAATTTTTGCACCCATTCGGTTTAATTCTGCTACATGCATAAATCTATTTTCAAAAATTTCTTCACTAATCACTGAACGTTTTTTACTTTTACAAAGTAATACCATTAGTTGTCCTTGCATGTCTGTTGGAAAACCTGGGTAAGGTGCTGTTTTTATATTGATATTTTTTATATTATTAGTTCCTTTAATATTTATTTGTTCATTTATAATTTTTATTTTTGCCCCTAATTTTCTTAATATATCTATTTCAGTTTTTATAATATTGGGATTAATTCCTATAATTTTTAAATTTCCTTCTGTTACTGCGGCTGCAATTAAATATGTTCCAGCTTCAATTCGATCTGGCATAATAGTATATTCATTCTTATTAAAATTATTTACTCCTTTAATTTTTAAAGTTCTTTTTCCAATCCATTTAATTTTACCTCCTATGCAATTTATAAAATTTACCAAATCCTTTATTTCAGGTTCTATACAACAGTTTGATAGGATAGTAGTTCCGGTTGCCATAGATGATGCTATTATTAAATTTTCGGTTGCTCCTACAGATTTTTTAGGAAATCTAATTTTTGCACCTTTTAATTTTTTTTTAGAATAAGCGTGAACATAGCCATCGATTATTTTATAATTTATTCCTAATTGTGCTAAAGCTTTTAAATGTAAATCTATAGGCCTTACCCCAATAGTACATCCTCCAGGAGTAGAAACTTTTGCTTTCCCATATCTTGCTAGCATTGGGCCTAGTACAAGAATACCAGCTCTCATAGTTTTAACTAAATTATAAGATGCAAAAGTTTTAAGTTTGTTTTTATTTTGTATTATTATTAAATTGTTTTTTTTTGAATACTTTATAGTTGATCCAATAGATTCTAATAATTTTATCATTGTCTGAATATCTTTTACGTTTGGAAGATTTTTTAAAATAATTTTTTTATTCGATAAAATACTTGCTGCTAAAATTGGTAGGGCAGCATTCTTAGAACCTGAAATTCGTACACTACCTTTGAGCTTTTTTGCTCCAAAGACTTCTAGTTTATCCATTATTAAACTTTGGGTAAAGTTACACCTTTTTGACCCATATATTTTCCTTTTCTATCAGCGTAAGTCACTTCGGGAACCTCATTTCCTTTCAAAAATATAAATTGAGCAACTCCTTCATTTGCATATATTTTAGCAGGCAGTGGAGTAGTGTTTGAAAATTCAAGAGTAACATGACCTTCCCAGCCTGGCTCTAAAGGAGTGACATTTACAATTATTCCACATCGAGCATATGTGGATTTTCCAAGGCAGATTACCAATATATCTTTTGGGATTTTAAAATATTCAACTGTACTTGCTAAAACAAATGAATTTGGTGGTATGATACATTCTGATCCATTTTTTGTAACAAAGTTTGTTGATTTAAAATTTTTTGGATCTACAACTTCAGAATTTACATTTGTAAATACTTTAAACTCTGAAGCAACACGAGCATCATAACCATAGCTTGAAGTTCCAAAAGATATTTTGTTTCCTCTAACTTGCCTATCTTCAAAAGGAGATATCATTTCATACTCCTTGGCCATTTTCTTAATCCATTTATCAGATTGGACAGACATTATTTTTTTTTATTTTGTTGTTTTTTTTGAAAAATTTTTCTTTTTTTTAAATTTTTTTTTAATGCAATTTCTAATTTGCTTTTCTTATCTTTTTTATTCATTTATTTTTTGTCAGGATTGGTAAGATGATCCAGTGTAATGACTTGGTCTAATGGAATAGTTTTATCTTCTTCTTTTTTTTCTTTAACAAAACCTGATTTAGCTTGTTTCTTGGCTCGTTTTTCTGCAAGCTTTCTTTCACGCTTTGCTTTTTTTTCCATAAGCTTAGAGCCTTTATTCGCGCCATATGTGTAGTGTATACCCATAACATTTCCTTATAATCAGATATAAACCATTTTCAAAAAAAATTAAGTCTTTTGTATGACCAAAACAATCTTATACACTAATTATTTTTAATTAAGCCCCTGTAGTTTTAGCCTGGTTAAAACAGGCCCTTGGTAAGGGTCAGTCAGGAGTTCGAATCTCCTCGGGGGCACCATTTAAATTAGTTTTTATAAAACTTTTTTCTCAAGAAATAAGTTAAAAGTATAATTAAAACAAAAGCAATTATTGGAATATATATATCTTTGGAAGTCAAAAGAGTAATAAAACTTGGTGGTGTAGTATTTGATTGAATTATTTTTTCAATACCTGCTCCAAGACTTGTTCCAACAAAAAGTTGGGGAGCCATACCAATCATTGATCCAAAAAAGAAATTTTTTATCTTAATATTAAAAACAGTTGGTAAAATATTTGATATAGCAAAAGGTATTCCTCCTATAAATCTGTAAATTAAGAAAAATAAAAATTCATTTTTTTTAAACTTCTCAGTAAGAGAAGCAAACTTTTTTGAGAATTTTTCTTTTATTAAATCCTTAAAAAAATAATTTGCTAAAATATATAATAAAGTTGACCCACAAGATAATCCTAAAATAACTAAAATTGTCCCAATCCATTTTCCAAAAATAAATCCACCAACTAAAAAAATTGGTGTGCCAAAACCTAATAGCAATACCCATATGATTGTAAAAATTAAGAAAATTAATGAAGTTATAAAAAAACTACTCTCTCTTGCTGAAATTAAATAATTTGTATTATTTTTTATAAAATCATAACTTGCAAGCTCACTAAAAGTAAAATTATTAAAAATTAACCACAAAAATAATATAACTATAGATAAATAAATAACTCCTAAGAATATTTTAATATTTATATCTTTTTTCATATGTTTATCTTCTAGAATTCTCTGTACTTTATTACACTTATTTCTTATAACTACCGAAATTTTAAATACATTTTATTAAGTTATTATGAAAAGAACATATCAACCAAGTAAATTAGTAAGAAAAAGAAGGCACGGCTTTAGATCTAAAATGAGAACTAAGGGAGGAAAAAAACTAATATCTAGAAGAAGGGCAAAGGGGAGAAAAAAACTTACTGTTTAATGAATGCCAAATTATTGAGTCTTTCAAAAAATGAGGATTTCAAGTCAATACTAGTAGGGGAAAAAATATCTAACAAGTATCTAGCTATTTTCTTTAAAAAACTTTCTGGTAAAAGTAATAAATATTTAAATATTAGTTTTGTAGTCCAAAAAAAATTAGGTAACGCAGTTAAAAGAAATAAAATAAAAAGAAGACTTAGAAATATAATGAATCAAATTTTAAAAATTTCAAAATTAAATTTAAATTACTCTTATTTAATTATTACAAAAAAAAATATAATAAGTGCAGATTTTGCAGATATCAAAGAAGTTACATTTAACGATTTTAAAAAAATAAAATAATGAAAATTTTTTCAAAAACTCTAATTACATTAATAAAATTTTATCAATTAATTATATCCCCCATTCTAGGAAATAATTGCAGATATCTTCCAACATGTTCTGAATATTTTATTGATTGCCTAAAAGAATTTGGATTTATAAAAGGCTGCATATTGGGTTCTAAAAGAATTTTATCTTGCCATCCAATTAAAATATTGGGTGGTGGTAGCGGATTTGACCCTGTAAAAAAGAAAAGAAATTAAATGGATACAAAAAATGTTATTGCAGCAATTTCTCTTAGTGCAGCTGTAATTATTCTTTATTCACTTTTTTGGGCTCCCAGCCCACAAGAATTAAAAGAAGCTAAAGAAGAAAAAAATAAAGTTATAGAAACAACTGAAGCTCCAAGTTTAGAAGTTGAAGAAAAAGTATTAGAAATTTCTAGAGATGAAGCAAAATCAAAAAATCAAAGAATAGAATTTGATAACATAAGCATAAAAGGATCAATATCTTTAAAAGGAGCTGCAATTGATGACTTAATATTTAAGAAATATACTGAAACATTAGAAGGAAATGACCAAGTAGTTTTATTAAACCCACGTAATTTAAATAATGGATATTATGTTGAAACTGGTTGGGCGACAAATAATGAGAATATAGATGTGCCAAATAGTAAAACGTTATGGGAAGTAGTAGGAAATAATAAACTCACACCAAATAATCCAATAACCCTTAGATGGAAAAATGATCAAGGAATTATATTCGAAAAAAAAATAAGCATAGATGATGAATATTTGTTTACTGTCAATCAATCTATAAAAAATACAACTGAAAAAAAATATAATTTTTATTCATATGGACAAATAGTAAGGAATACTGCGCCTGAAGTAACTAACTTCTATATTCTTCATGAAGGACTTCTTGGAGTATTTGATGAGCAATTAATAGAACAAGATTATGACGATATAGAAGAGAAAAAATACTCGGTAAATGCGGAAAAAGGATGGCTTGGAATAACTGACAAATACTGGATCACTAGCTTAGTTCCTGAAAAAAATAAGGAATTTAAAGCAGATTTTGAATACAAAAATAAATTCAAAGCTAATTTTATTGAAACAAAACCAACTGAAATTGGTGCAAATGAAACTAAATCAAATAATATTAAAATTATTGTAGCGGCAAAAGAAGTTAGTGTTATTGATGGATACGCAGAAAAATTAGGAATAGAAAAATTTGATTTGGCAATAGACTGGGGATGGTTTTATTTTATAGTTAAACCGCTATTCTTTGCTATAGATTATTTTTTCAAAATCTCAGGTAATTTCGGAATAGCAATCGTTTTAATTACATGTTGTATTAGATTGGCATTTTTTCCACTTGCAAACTATTCGTTTAGATCAATGGCAAAAATGAAAGTCCTTCAACCGGAAATGACAAGATTAAAAGAACTTCACAAAGAAGATAAAGTAAAGTTACAGCAAGAAATGATGGCATTATATAAAAAAGAAAAAATTAATCCCCTTTCTGGTTGCTTGCCAATTTTAATTCAAATACCTTTCTTTTTTGCAATCTATAAGATGTTATTTGTAACTATAGAAATGAGACATCAGCCTTTTTTTGGATGGATACACGATTTATCAGAAAGAGACCCTACTTCAATTTTTAATTTATTCGGAATAATCCCTTGGGATCCGCCATCATTTTTGCTGATCGGTGCTTGGCCTTGTTTAATGGGAGTTTCAATGTATTTACAACAAAAACTTAACCCTACTCCTCCAGATCCAATACAAGCTAAAATATTTATGTTCTTTCCACTTTTTTTAACTGTAATATTGGCACCTTTCCCATCAGGTCTTGTGATTTATTGGACGGTCAACAACGTTTTAACAATGGCACAACAGTATGTTATTATAAAAAGAACAGCTGTTAAAACAGTTCAATAAATGGATTTAGAAAAAATTTTACCCACTAATGGTCCATCTATCGATGAAGTTAAAAAATATATTGAAAAGTACATAGAAGAAATAATTGTAATTAAATGTGGTGGATCAGTACTACTTCATGAGAATTTATTTAGACAATTCATTGAAGATATTTCAGTAATATATAAATTGGGATTGTCAGTAATAATTGTTCATGGTGGTGGAAAAAATATAAAAAAAAAACTTGATGAATTAAATATAGAATCAAAGTTTATTGATGGTTTGAGAGTTACTGATGAAATAACTATTAAAGTTGTCGAAGAAGCACTTTTAGAATTAAATTCTGAAATTATAAATAATTTAAAAAATCTTCAAATAAATGCAGAATCTGTAGCACCTAATAATAAAAATATAATTAAAATTAAACCAGAAAAAAAAGAACTTGGTTTTGTTGGTTCGCCAAAAGAAATAGATTTGAAAGGTATTTTAAAAATTATAAAAGAAAAAAAAATTCCAATAGTGGTACCTATGGGTACCAGCAATGATAAAAAAACCTATAATATAAATGCTGATATTGTTGCTGGCTCAGTTGCAAAAGAACTAAACTCAAGAAGATTGTTGTTGATGACCGATGTTGAAGGTGTTCTTGATAAAGATAAAAATTTAATTTCTGAGATTAATTCTTCAGTTGCAGAAAAAATGCTTAAAGATGGTGATATTTCTGGTGGAATGATTCCTAAAATCAATACTTGTCTTGATGCTGTAAATAATGGAGTGACAGGTGTAGTTATAGTTGATGGAAGAAAACCTCATTCTATATTATTTGAGTTATTTTCTGATAAAGGTGCGGGAACTTTAATCAGAAAATGAAAGATTTAAAAAAAGTAAAATATTTAATTTTGGATATGGATGGATGTGTATATCATCCAAAATACCTAAAAACTTTATTTGGTCAAGTATCAAACAGAATGACAGAATTTATCTCAATTAAACTCGGAATAGATAAAATTAAGGCAAAAGAAATTCAAGCAGATTATTTTTATAAGTATGATACTTCATTAAATGGATTAATGAAAAATTATCCAGATTTAATAGATGCCAAAGAGTTTCTTAAGTATGTACACAATATTAGTTATGACTGTCTTGAAAAAGATACAGAATTAAGAGAAGAGCTATTAAAATTAGATATAAAAATGTATTGTGCAACCAATGGCAGCAAAGAACATGCAATTAATTGTATGAAAAAAATAGGTATTGATGATTTATTTGATGGAAAAATTATGGATATTGTTGACTTTAAATTTAGACCAAAACCTAATCCTGAATCACTTAGATTAATGTGCGACAAGTTTCAAATTCCTTCTAGTGAAGAAACAGTTTATATAGAAGATATTGCCAAAAATCTCTCATCTGATACAGCAAAAGATATGACAAAAGTTTGGTTTATTAATGATCAACCAATTAATGACATAGAAAAATATAAAGATGCGATTGACTACAAAATTGATAATCTTGCTTTATTTTTAAAAAAAATAAGGTTATTAAAAGAGGAATAATATTATGAGTGATATAAAAAAAATTATAAATGATGCTTGGGAAAATAAAGATCAAATAAACCCTAATTCTGATAAAAAGATTAAAGATACTATTAATCAAATCATTGCAGATTTAGACAGTGGAAAAGTTAGAGTTGCAGAAAAAATCAATGGAGAATGGGTAACCCATCAACATTTAAAAAAAGCAATCATGTTAAGTTTTAGAATTTATCCAATGGAAAATTTAAATGGCCCTTATAGTAGTTGGTATGACAAAGCTCACTTACTTAAAGGCAAAACAGCGGGATGGACAAAAGAAGATCATGAAAAAGCAGGTTTTAGGATGGTTCCAAACTCACCTGTGAGAAAAGGATCTTTTGTTGGCAAAAATGCAGTCCTAATGCCGTGTTATGTTAATATAGGTGCGTACATTGATGAGGGTACAATGATTGACACTTTTGCTAGAGCAGGTAGCTGTAGTCAAATTGGAAAAAATTGTCATATATCTGCTGCAAGTGGAGTTGGGGGAGTATTAGAGCCAGCACAAGCATTACCTACAATTATTGAAGATAATGTTTTTTTAGGAGCAATGTCAGAAGTTGTAGAAGGAGTAATTGTAGGAGAAGGATCTGTAATAAGTATGGGAATGTATATCGGCCAATCAACAAAAATTGTAAATAGAAAAACAGGGGAGATTACTTATGGGAAAATACCTCCATATTCAGTTATAGTACCTGGGTCTTTGCCTGACAAAAATAATACTTCGGCACCTTCTCTATATTGTGCAGTTATTATTAAACAAGTTGATGAAAAAACAAGGTCTAAAACATCTATTAATGACCTATTAAGAGATTAATAATGAAAATTTTTAATGAGATAAAATTAGCTCAAGAGCTAATAAGATTTCCAACAATTAAAACTGAAGATAAGGGTATAATGAAATTCTTATCAAGAAAACTTACTGCTATTGGTTTTAAATGTATAATTATTAAATCAAAAGGAACTGGGCCAAAACCAGCGTTAAATTTGTATGCAAGATCCGGTAATTCAAAACCTCACATAAATTTTCTCGGCCATACTGATACGGTTGCTAATTTAAATAACTGGAAAATTTCACCATTTAAAGCAGTTATAAAAAACGGATACCTAAATGGCAGAGGATCCCAAGATATGAAAGGTGGAATAGCTTGCTTTATAAGTGCAATTAGCAAATTTATTAACAATAAAAAATTTAAAGGATCTATTTCAATTATTATTACAGCGGACGAAGAAACAACAGGTTATGGTTGTCCAGCAGTTATGAAATACCTTAGAAAAAAAGGAGATAAAATAGATTTTTCTATAGTGGGAGAGCCTTCTTCAAATAAATCAGTTGGAGATGAAATAAGAATCGGAAGACGTGGATCTATGAATGGAATTGTAACTGTATATGGGAAAAGTGGTCACTCAGCGTTTGCTGGAACTTATATAAACCCTTGTACAGCTTTAGCTAAAATAATAGCAAAATTAAAAAGTTCATCGTTAGATAATGGTACAAAATTTATGCCTCCATCTAACTTAGAATTTACAAAAATGAACGTAGATAATTTATCTGAAAATGTAGTGCCTCAATCAGCCAGTGCAAAATTTAATGTTAGATTTAACTCTAAACATAAATCAGCTTCTCTAAAGAAAAAACTAAGTAAAATAATAAATGCGGTTGCAAAAAAAGAAAAATGTAAAACTAAAATAAAATATAGAGTGAGTGGTGAAGCTTTTTATACTAAACCAAATAAAGAAATTTATATGGTTAAAAAAATTGTTAAAAAAGTTACAGGTAATTCTGCAAAATTGAATTGTAGAGGTGGTACAAGTGATAGTAGATTTTTAGGTTCAATCCCAAGATTAGAGTTAGGATTAAGAAACACCACCATTCACATGGTAGATGAGAGATCACCAATTTCAGATTTGAAAAAATTGACTAGAATATATTATAATATTTTAGAAAATTATTTTTAATGAAAACAGCAATAATTACATCTAAATCTTCTTTAAATCACAATACTGGTTCTGGACATCCTGAAAGTATATCAAGAGTCACTTCAATACTTGAAAAATTAAAAAAAAATAAAAAGTTAATTTGGAAAAATCCAGTTAGCTTTGACAAAGACATTATTAAACAAGCACATTCTTCTAGTTATGTAGATACAGTTGAAAATGCTTTTCCCGAAAAAGGTTTAGTATTTTTAGATGGTGATACAATTATTTCACCTGGTAGCAAAGATGCTACTTTCGACGCAGTTGGTTCGATAATCGCTGCAATTGATGGAGTTGAAAATAAAGAATTTGGAGCTGCTCATTGTGTTACAAGACCTCCGGGACACCACGCTGAAAAAAGTAAAGCAATGGGTTTTTGTGTAATAAATAATATTGGTGTTGCTGCAAATTATCTAATTTCTAAATATAAATATAAGAGAATTGCAGTTTTGGACTGGGACTGTCACTTTGGAAATGGAACTTATGATATTCTTAAGTCTAACAAGAATGTTTTTTTTTCAAGCTTGCATCAATATCCATACTATCCAGGAGGTGGAACAGAGGATGAAAAAGGTGAGTATAACAATGCTTTAAATATCCCACTGGCAGCAGGCACTAACTCTAGGCAATATTTTGATGCTTATGAGCATATGCTTAAAAGATTAAAAGAATTTAGACCTGAGTTTATATTAATGTCAGCGGGCTATGATGCTCATCGTCTTGATCCATTATGTCAGCTAAATTTAGAGTCTAAGGACTATTATGAGATAACCAGAAGAGCCTTGGAAACAACAAAGGAGTTTTGTAATGGAAAAGTTGTTTCTATTTTAGAAGGTGGCTATGATCTTAATGCCTTGGCTGAAAGTGCGAATGAGCATGTTAACGCACTAATAGAATTTAATTGAAAATAAAAATTCTTTCGTTAAATAAATTCACATGAAACTCTATAAAATTAAAAAATCAAATATTGATAGAAATGGAAGAGGTCTTTACGCTACTAAGAATATTAAGGCAGGAACTAAAATTATAGAATATGTAGGAAAAATTATTACAAAAAAACAAACTGAAGATTCCGATAAATTTGATAATGCAAAACCAATTTATTTGTTTAATTTAAATAAAAGATATGACTTGGATGGACTAGTCCCTTGGAATACGGCGCGCTTAATCAATCATTCTTGCACAAACAATGCAGATTACGAAGGAACAGGTTTAAAAATTTGGGTTGTTTCAAATAGAGAAATTAAAAAAGGCGAGGAAATAACTTGTGACTATGGCTTTGGTTATGACTCTGATTACAGGCAGTTTCCTTGTGAGTGTAAATCTATTAATTGTTGTGGCTATATAGTTAGAACTGAAAGTCGCTGGAGAATTAATAAAAGATTTAAAATATCAAATAGAACTAATAAATAACTTTAGTCAAATATAGTCCATGAGCTGGTGCAGGTGGTGCACAATTTTTCCTTTTTTTTGATTTAAAAGCATTTTTAAATTTTTTAATATTCCATTTCTTTTCTGCTAAATATTTTAAACAACCAACCATTGATCTAACTTGGTTTCTTAAAAAAGATTTTGACCTAAATTCAATTTCAATTTTACTATTTACATTTTTTACAGTTATTTTATTAATTTTTTTTATAGGGCTTTTAGCGTAACAATTTGTTGCTCTCATTGTACTAAAGTCGTGTGTCCCTACTAATTTTTTAGCCCCTTCTTTTAGTAATTTAATATCTAGTTTCTTTCTTATGTGCCATGCTCTTTCATTTTCTATAACAGGAGTAGCTAAACGATTAATAATAAAATATTTATATACTCTTTCTTTTGCAGAATATCTTGCATGAAAATGTTTATTTCTTTTAATAATATTAATTATAGAAATTTTTTTTCTATTTAAAAAAAAATTTAGAGATTTAACCATTTTATCTATATTTTGAATTTTATTTTCAACATCAAAATGAGCTGATTGTTCGCTTGCATGAACTTCTCGATCAGTGCGCCCTGCAGAATATAAAATAATTTTTTGCTTTAATAATTTTGATAGGGTTGATTGAATTATTTTTTGAACAGATTTTCCTTTTTTTTGTATTTGCCAGCCTACGAAAGGGGTTCCAACATATTCAATCAAAATTTGATATCTATACATTAAGCAATATTGAAGCCTTTTTTTATTTGAGTACCAAGTAAAAATTCATTTATTTGTTGAACTCTTTTACCCTCTCTCTGAATACTTAATACTTTTATTGATCCTTCTCCACAGCACACTTCAAAATTTTCACTTGCTATATCTCCAGGTTTTCCTGCTGTACTAGATTTCTCTGCTTTTAATATTTTAAATCTCTCGCCATTAAATAAAAAAAAAGCACCTGGATATGGGTAAAGTCCATTTATTTTTCCAATTATATTGTCTGCATTTTCACTCCAATCAATTTTCCCTTCTAGTTTTTGAATTTTTTTTGCATAAGTTGCTTTTGAATGGTCTTGATCTTTAAATTCCACATTGCCATCAAAAATGTTATCTAAAATATCTAAAATTTTTTCTGAAGCGATTAGTGATAATTTTTCAGATAATTCTTCTGAATTCATTTTTTCTGAAATTTTTAACGAATATTGATTACAAATCGGTCCTTCATCTAAATTTTCATTTATTTTCATTATGCTAATTCCAGATTCTTCATCTCGATTCATTATTGATCTTTGTATAGGAGCCGCACCTCTCCATTTTGGCAGTAGAGAAGCATGAACATTTAAAAATCCATATTTAGGAATATTTAAAAGATTTTTAGGAATAATCTGTCCATATGAAACTACTAATATTATATCTGGTTTTAATTCACTCAGATATAACTCTTCTTCTTTATTATTTTTTAAAGATTGAGGAGTTCTTATGTCTAAAGTTATATTTTCAGAGAATAAATTTATTGGTGACTTATTTAATTTTTGACCTCTGTTAGATTTTTTTGGAGGTTGTGTGTAAACAACAGGGATTGGATATCCGTTTTGATAAAGTGATTTTAAAATAGGAATAGCAAAATTTGATGTTCCCATAAAAACTATCTTTTTACTCATAAATTAAACAATGATTCTGTCTACTTTATTTTTTTGCTTAGATAGTTTTTTTATAATCATAGATTTTTTTAATTTTGACAGATAATCAATGAATAATATTCCCTCTAAATGATCCATTTCATGTTGTATACATGTTGCAAGCAAACCTGAAGTTTTTAAAATTTTTTTTTCTCCATTATAATCTAAATATTCAACCTCACATGAACTTGGTCTATCAACTTCTGCAAATTGATCAGGAACTGATAAACATCCTTCTTCGTATCTTGAAAGATCAGAGTTTTTATTTTTTATTATTGGATTTACAAAATACATAGGATTTTTTTTTTCTTCATTTTTTGAAATATCCATCACAATAATTCTTTTTGGAACACCTATTTGAATTGCAGCTAAGCCTATTCCGTTTGCCTTGTACATTGTTTCAATCATATCATCCATTAATTTCTGCTCTTCCTTTCCAACTTTTTCAACTAGTTTTGAAACTTGTCTCAAAATTTTGTTTGGTTCTGTCAAAATTGCTTTTATTGTCATGAATTAATTTTAATATAATTTTTATATTTTTAAAGGAAGAACTTCTAAAAGTAAATTATTTCTAATTGAATCTAAATCTAATTCATTCAATATGCTTGCCATAAAATATAATGTATCTGCATCTAAATCTTCTAAATTATCTTCCCCTATGATCTCTACTAATCTAAGTAAAATCATTCCCGTTTCATTGCTATTTATCAGCATTTGAAGATCTGTTGGTATAATTGATTGATCGAATTTAAACATATTTTTATATTTTTTTTTAATTTCAATGCCATCGGAAATTAATGATTCTAATAATATTAAATCTTTAGTAGATACAAAATAATCTTTATTTTTTTTTATTAACTTTAAAAGTTTATCTAGATCTTCTTGAGTTTTATTAATATTATTTTCTTCTTCAAAATATTTTAAAAGTTTTGATTGGTGGATTATTTTATTATTAATTTTTGTTTTTTTTTCTTCTGATTTTTGAGCTGAAATATTTTCAAAATAAAATGATGAATAGTTAGATGGTACATCATCTTCATTAATCCAAGATAAAATTTCTTTTAATTTATTGTTAAAGGCATTTCCTATATTGTCTTTATTAAAAGACTGTTTTAGCTTGTAAGATAAATCTAAAAGCTCATTAGCATCCTTTGTTAATATTAGTCTTTGATACAATAATGCCCTTCCTTCATAATTTTCTAAAAGCTTGTATGATTCTTTTACGTTTAATAATTGATTAATATTGAATTGAAATCTCTTATATAATTCAAATAATTCTTCTTCTTCATAATTTTTTTCATGAGTTGCTTGCTCAATTAAATAAATATTTTCACTATCTTCTAAATCAATTGTATCTATATCTATTAGTAAATTTGACGATGACAAATACTTCCATATAAATTTTGGAGTATTTTTATTTGGTTTATATATAAAATCTGGATTAGTCCTGTGGGACAAAAAAAAGTTTAAAATATTTACATCAGAAATTTTACTGTCAGCGTTTTCAATATAATTCATTAAATAATTAAACTTATCTTCAAAAAAATCATCTTTAAATCCTGTTTCTTTTTTTAAATCAAAAAGAAGTTGAGCCTCTTCTCTATTATTTTGATTAATTAAACAATAAATTTTAAATTTATTTATATAATCGTCATCAAAATATTTTAATTCATTAAAAATTTCACAGGCATTTTCTAAATCTGCATTTTCAAGATAACTATTTATATAAAATTTAATTAATTTTGAATTATAAATATTACTTTCATTTTTTATTAGATAAAGTTTAATTAATTCCTTATTATTATTACTTATTAAATAATTTAATTTAAAATCTACAAACTCTTCCTCAGTGATATTTTCTTTTGGAAAATAAGAATTTGTCAATAGAGCAATATCTAAGATTTTTTTTGAATCTTTTGAAAGATTCATTTTATTTAATTTATTTAAAATTAACTTTATTTCATTTCCATTTGAATTAGACCACATATCAATATTCAATCCATTTTCTTCTGGATCATATAGTCCTACAATATTTACTTTTCCAGATAGCAAGTTACTATCGATAGTATCTATTGAGCTATTCAAATTATTATTATCTACTTCAATGCTAGGTTTACTGGAATCATTATTTTCTAAAATTTCACTAGAATTATTTTCTTCAACCTTTGTTTCTAAATCCCATATATCAACAGGTTCATCTTCAGATCTAAGATTGGTTGAAAATATTAATATTAAGACAAAAAAAATTGATAAACTTGTTTTATTTAACAATTTTAAAATTTTCATTAGGAATTACTTTTTCAATTTTTTTAATAGGTGATGGAAAATTAATTCTATCAATTAAAATGATAGCGGTGAATAAAATCAGTATTATTAAAACTATTTTAATTAATATTCCAAAAATTCCTTTAGGGCTTCCTATTCTTGTTTTTTTTTCAAATTGCATATACTGTTAACTATTTTCAAAATAAGACATATTTGTGGTTTTTCAATAAAGAATTATGGATTTAGATAAAAAAAATATAGTTTTAATCGGTATGATGGGCTCTGGAAAATCTACTATAGGCTATCTATTATCTAAAACTATTGATCTAAAATTTATAGATATTGACAAAACGATTGAAAAAGAGACGAGTTTGAAAATTCATAATATATTTGAAAAAAAAGGAGAGGCTTATTTTAGAAATTTAGAAGAAAAAATAACTTTAAAATTCTTAAAAAGTAAAAGAAAAATTATATCTTTAGGTGGTGGTGGTTTTCTGAACAAAAATATAAGAAAAGAAACATTAATTAATAATGTATCATTTTGGTTAAATTGGAAAAGCAAGACAATAATTAAGAGAATATATAAAAGTAAAAAAAGACCTCTTGCCTTTGATGTGAGTGAAAATGATTTAAAAAAAATAATAATTGAAAGATCAAAAACTTATTCTGAAGCTAATTTTAAGATAAATTGTGAAAGTTTAACTAAAAATATGATAGTTAATCAAATTAAAAGTATATATGAAAAAAACTAGAATACTTGTTAAAACAAAATCAAAAAAATATCCAATAGTAATTGGTCCTAATATTATAAATGATATAAATAACATATTAAAATTTAGTAAAATTTATTTTGAAAAAGTTTTAATAATTTACGATACAAAAGTACCAAAAAAAAAATTATTTATTTTAAAACAGAAAATTAAATCAAATAAAAAAATTATTCATTATTTTAAAGCAAGTGAAAAAAATAAAAATTTAAAAAGTATTAATTCTATATTAAATAAATTATTTAAATTTAACTTTAATAGAAATGATTGTATTATTTCACTTGGCGGCGGTATAACTGGTGATGTGTCAGGTTTTGCTGCAAGTATTTATAAAAGAGGAATAAAATTTATAAACATACCTACTACACTTTTAGCCCAGGTAGATTCATCAATTGGAGGTAAAACTGGTGTAAATAATAAATATGGGAAAAATTTGATTGGTTCTTTTATGCAGCCAGATTTAGTTATATCCGATATATATAATTTAAAGTCTCTTCCTAAGAGAGAAATAATCTGTGGTTATGGAGAAATTTTAAAGCATTCTATAATTGATAATAAAAAAACATTTAATTACTTAACAAAAAATTTCTATAAAATTATTAAATTAAAATCTCCTTTTATTGAAAAAGCAATATTGGACAGTTGTAAAATAAAAAAAAAAATTGTTGAAAAAGATGAAAAAGAAAAAGATTTAAGAAAAATTTTAAATCTAGGTCATAGCTTTGCTCATGCGTACGAAGCAGCTCTATC
>CACJRJ010000010.1 GCA_902595725.1 uncultured Pelagibacteraceae bacterium | reverse complement strand
TTTTTGGTATAGCTTTTTGAGGGTTGTTACCTTTCTCAGGCATTTCCATCATTTTATTTTCACCAAGAATTCTTGCTACTCTTGTTGTCGGTTGAGCACCTTGACTTAACCAATATTTAATCCTTTCTTCTTCCAGTCCAACTCTTTCCTTTTTTTCTTTTGGTAGTAATGGATTAAAAAAACCAAGTTTTTCAATAAATCTTCCATCTCTTGCAAACCTACTGTCTGCTACAACAATTTTATAAATGGGTCGCTTTTTTGTTCCTCCCATAGATAATCTAAGTTTTAACATTTATTCTCCTTTTATTATTTTAATTGATTAAAAAGCTCTGGAGGTATTCCTTTGTCTGTCATACCTTTCAAGTTTCCTTTTGACATCTTTTTCATCATTTCAGACATCATTTTAAATTGTTTTAACAATTTATTGATAGTGGCTACATCTGTTCCAGAGCCATTAGCAATTCTTTTTCTTCTAGAACCATCTATAATTTTTGGGTTCTCTCTTTCTTTTTTTGTCATTGATAAAATTATTGCTTCGTTTTGTGAAATAATTGATTCATCAATTCCAGCTTGATCCATTTGAGATTTTACTTTTGAAACTCCAGGAAGAAAAGACATGACACCTTCAATTCCACCCATCTTTTTCATTTGCCTTAACTGAGTTAAATAGTCTTCCATGGAAAAACTACCTTTTTTTAAATTTTCTTCTGTTTTTTTTAAATTTTCCTCACTTAGATCTTGAGATGCTTTTTCTACAAGAGAAACAATGTCTCCCATACCTAGAATTCTATTTGCAATTCTATCGGGATGAAAAACTTCTAAATTTTCAATTTTTTCTCCAATACCTAAAAATTTAATAGGAACATTTGAAACATATTTCATGCTTACTGCCGCTCCGCCTCTGGCATCTCCGTCTGCTCTTGTTAAAACTATACCTGTAAGATTTACTGTATTTTTAAATTCTTTTGCTACTTCGGCTGCCACTTGTCCTGTTAAAGAATCTGCAACAAGAAATGTTTCTGTTGGTTTAATTATACTTTCTATTTGTTTAATCTCACTCATCATTTGAAGATCGATTTGAGTTCGTCCTGCGGTGTCAAATAAAATTATCTCTGCTCCATTTAAATTTGCTGCACTAATTGCTCTTCTACAAATATCTGCTGGCACTTGTCCTTCAATAATTGGCAATGTTAAAATATTATTTTGTTCACCAAGAGACTTGAGTTGTTCTTGAGCAGCTGGTCTATAAACGTCAAGACTAACCATCATAATTTTCTTTTTTTTATTTTTTTCTAAAAATTTTGCTAATTTTGCAGTTGTTGTTGTTTTTCCTGAACCCTGAAGTCCAACTAACATCATTGGAACAGGTGGAACGACATTTAAATTTATATCTTCATTTTTTTCACCCAATAATTTTACTAATTCGTCATAAACTATTTTAACCACCATTTGCCCTGGTGAAGTAGATCTAATTATTTCTTGACCTAAAGCTTTTGGTTTAACATTTTCAATAAATTGTTTAGCAACATCTAAGGTTACATCTGCTTCTAATAAAGCTTGCCTTATACCTCTAAGTCCTTCATCAACTTGCTTTTCATCAAGTGATGGTGCTTTTTTTAGAGAAGAAAAAACTTCTTCAAATTTATTTGTCAAATTTTCAAACATATTTTCATCCAGCAGCTATCGCACCAGTGGGCGAACCCTCGCAGACTGGTGTCGATCTCTTTGTTACCAAAGACACCGCAAATTGCTTATTTTGCGGAAACTGCGATAAATTATAATAGAGGTTCAAAAAGTCAATAAATAAGTTAAGTATTATTATATGGAATTCAAAGCTTTTAAAATGGATGGTTTAGGAAATGATTTTGTAATCATTGATCAAAGGCACAATCATATTGAATTAACAAATGACCAAATAAAAAAAATTTGTAATAGAAATTTTATTGGCTGTGATCAACTTATATTTATTAAAAAAAATGAAAAAATTGATGCTGATATGGAATTTTATAATTCAGATGGAAGTGTTTCAGGAGCTTGTGGAAATGGAACAAGATGTGTGGCCTATTTATTGTCAAAAGAAATGAATAAAAATAAAATAGTACTAGGTACAAAATCTGGAAATTTAGAATCAAGAATTTTAGATAAAAAATTAGTAGAAACAAAAATTGGCCCAGCAAAGACTAATTGGAATGAAATTCCTTTGCTAGAAGAATTAAATACAATTAATTTAAATTTTAAAATAGTTGATAATAATAATAATGAGTATTTTGGTGGTACTGCAGTAAATGTAGGAAATCCACATGTTGTTTTTTTTGTAGATAATATAGAAGATTTTAATTTAGAAAAAATTGGACCAGAAATCGAAAATAATAAATTATTTCCCGAAAAATGTAATGTTACATTAGCAAATATAATTAACGAGAATCATATTAAAGTTAAGGTTTGGGAAAGAGGCGCTGGACTAACAAAAGCCTGTGGTACCGCTGCTTGTGCAACTGCTTATGCTGCAAAAATTAATGATAAAATAAAAAATAAAACTGAAATAGAATTTGAACTAGGAAAGTTGTTAATTTTGATAGATAAAAGTGAAAATATTTCAATGACTGGGACTGTTTCAAATATAGATCAAATTAACATAAAGATTTAATGGGAATTTTTGAAAAATTTAAATTAGGTTTTAAAAAAAGTGCATCTACTTTTACATCTGGTCTTAAAGAAATAATTATAAAAAAAGAAATAGATGATAAGGCACTTAATGAAATAGAAGATTTTTTAATTCAATCTGATGTAGGTGTTGCAGCATCTGAAGAAATTAGAAATATAATTTCTGAAAAAAAAATTGATCCAAACAAAAATAAAGTTGATGAAATTAATTCTATTCTTAAAAATTATATAATTGATTTAATGTCCCCATTAGAAAATGAAAATTTTTTTAGAAATAAAAATGATTTAAATGCTATTCTTGTCTCAGGAGTTAATGGGGTTGGAAAAACTACTACAATAGGAAAAATAGGAAAAATATTAAAATCTAATGATAATAAAGTTATATTTTCAGCATCAGATACATTTAGAGCCGCAGCAATAGAGCAATTGGAAAATTGGGCAAAAAAAATAGATGTAGAAATTGTTAAGTCCTCACAAGGGTCAGACCCAGCATCTGTTGCTTACAAAGCAGTTGATCAAGCTATAAAAAATCAATTTACACATGTCTTAATAGATACTGCAGGTAGATTGCAAAATAAAAAAAATTTAATGGAGGAGTATAAAAAAATTGCAAACGTAACAAAAAAAATTGATCCGAGTGCTCCCCACGAAGTATTATTAGTTTTAGATGCAACTTCTGGGCAAAATGTAATCAATCAGGTTGAAGAGTTTAATAAAATAATTCCAATCACAGGATTAATTATGACAAAATTAGATGGAACTGCAAAAGGTGGAATATTAATTGCTATTGCAAAAAAATATAAATTACCAATTATTGCTCTTGGTTTGGGTGAAAAAGAAGATGATTTACAAATCTTTAAAGCAGAACAATTTGCTGAAGCTTTTATTGCATCTAATTAATTAAATTATTAGAAATTAAAGGCTTATAATAATCACAATTATATTTATCCTCTAAACTTAAATAACCACATTTCTTTGCAACTGACGAAATTATAAACTCTAATCTATTTTTTTTATCATATTTTTTTAAATTTCTTTTAGAAATATCAAAAACTAAATTAGCATTAATATTTTTTATTGCACTTACCATTATAAGAGTATTGTTATCGTTTAATAAATAATATGCAAAATCTTCTGGAAATACTGGAAAATCATAATTTTCTATAATTTGTTTTGCTCTTGATGGAAACCAATCATAAGAAATTAATGACTCGTCAGATTTAGTATGATTATTATAAATATATAAATCCTGAGGATAATCGGTAATATAATTAAATTCCTCACCTCTAGCTAATACAGCTTTCCCTCTAGTTTTAAAGTAAAGTGTAAAATCATTATTATGAGATTTCATTGTTCCAATATAAAAAAAATCTTCTTTTTCTAAATTATTGGGTTCAGCAAAAGAATTTTGATAATTTAAGACAATAAAAAAAAAAATTAATAATTTTCTCACGTAAATTTTTTATTAATTAATTGAGTAAACTATTTGTTGGGATTGTGTCTTAATTTAAACTTTTAATAAACAAATTGATTGAATTAATTAAGTCTTTATTAAAATCCATCATATGATCGTCATATTTAGGAAAATATGAATACTTGGGTTGATTTGCTAACTCATATAATTTTTTTCCCATCCAAAATGGAACTATTTTATCTACCTCACCGTGCATAATTAAAATAGGAGATTTTATATTTTTAATCTTTTTATCGCTTTCATATTTATCTTTAAGAAGCAACTTGATAGGAAATATTGGATACTTAGATTTAGCAGCAGCTATCATTGAAGTGAATGGTGATTCTAAAATTACTCCTGCAAAATTATTTTTTTGAGCAATTTCAGTAGCCACACCTGTTCCTAACGACTCACCATAAATAATAATATTTTCTTCCTCAATTCCTTTGTTCTTTAGCCAATCAACCCCACTCTTTGCGTCTATATAAAGGCCATTTTCAGATGGTTTACCTTTATTACCGCTAAAACCTCTCCAAGAAATAATTAAAAAATTTACATCCATGTCATTAAAATGATTAATTTTGTGTATTCTATTTTCTAAAGATCCTGCATTACCATGTAAAAAAAGAATAGTTTTATACTTTTCTATATTTTTTTCATGGTACCAAGCTTGTAGTTCAATATTATCATCATTTTTAATTTTAATTTTTTCTATTGAAACCGTAAGTATATCTCCAGTATAATTATTTTCTGCGGGATGATATAATAAGCTTCTTTGAGAATTATATAATATTAATGAAATTACTAAGTAAATTAAAACTACTAAACCAACTATAGACAAAATATACATTTTTTTTTTATTCATTTTTATTTTTCATAATAAAATATGAATAACTTAAAATACAAATGATTAAATAAACAGTAAAAGAAATTTGAAAACTTTGACTTTCTCCTTTCCCTAAAAATTGAGACAAATCAATAACTAAACCAATTCCCCATTGCATTAAAAAAGTACCTACAAAAATAAGTAAATTAAATGATGTAAGCGATTTTCCTGCTAAACTGGTCGGAAAAGATAAAGCCACAGCAGGCTGGGTTAGTGTTAGTACAATTGAAGTAAGTATATATAAAGTAAAATGTAATGCACCTGCATTTTCACCTGAAATAATTATAACAAGTAATGATAAATAACTAATTGGTAGTCCAAACTTCATTAGTCTCATCGACTCTAAGCCAAGTTTTGTAATTTTTGGTAAAATGTATCCAAAAATAAAAAAAGCAATTAACATTGTTATATTTATCCAAAAAAGTCCTGTAGCGCTCTCTAATGGTGTATATCCTGTAACTCTAACCATCCAGGGTCCAGCCCATAAAGTTTGAATTGCAACCATTCCTCCGTAATTAAATAATCCAAGAGGAATTGTGCTTCTAAAAAATTTATTTTTCCAAATATCTGATAAAGATCCAACATTCTCTACCTCTTTACTATCATCACTTTTCCACGAGGGAATAAAAAGCAATATTAAAATTATAATAAGAAATATTACAATAGCTACTGAACCAAATATCCATCTCCAGCCCATAGTTGGTAATAAAATTTGAACAGGTAATGTTGAAAAAACAAAACCCATTGAAAGCACCATTAACATCCAAGCATTAGCTCTTTGCTGATATTCGTCTGCAAACCAAATTCTATAACCAGTTAAAGGTCCCATTAAACATGCACTAACACCAACTCCAATTAAAATTCTTGAGATAAGTAAGCCTGAAAAGCTTTGTGCCAAAGCAAAAGCAGTTGTTCCAATAATTGCAATTAATAAAAAGGATGAAACAACTTTTTTAGGTCCATGTTTATCAAGTAAATATCCAAGAGGTATTTGCATAGATGCAAATCCTAAAAAGTAACCACCAGCTAATAATCCTAAATCACCAGCGTTTAAATTAAACTCTGAAGTTAATAAAGGAGATAAAGTTGCTGTAATTGCTCTTAAAAGTGCAGATATAAAATATCCACAAGCAAATACAAAAAATATTAGAACCGCTTTTTTAATCGGTAAAATATTTTTTTCCATTTATTTAAATTAGAAATTTAAAGATATATCACGGTGAATAGAGTTACAACTTGCAACAAATTTTGCCTGTTCTTTTGTTAAACGAGATTGTAATCTTAAACCTATATTATTTTTAATAACCTCATTATATTTTTCAAGTTCTGGCATTAAATTTTGTGCTGCATCTTTTCTCCAATTTACTTCCTTATCAAACAAAATAAATACTTCTGAGCTTGTATCTGAGATTTTATTTTCATCTATTTCTTCACTGTCAACTGAAGAATATAGATCATCTAATCTATTGGCAAATTCCTCTGTACCTGAAATTTCACTTAGTTTTTCAAATAGACTATCTATAATTGAAATTGAATTCTGATAGTTTTTATTATTAATTTCATATTTTAAATCTTCAATTTCAGATGAAAGTTTTTGTAAATTCTCATGATCTTTTATGAACATGGCAATTTGATCTAGATTATCATATGCCTCGTCTACATTTTTTTTATATCTTTTTGTTTGTGTATTTTTAGCTTTCTGAATATCTTGAAATTCTTTATTTTTAGATTCCCAATTTTCAGGGATTTGTTTTTTTATTTCATCAATTTCTAACTTATAATCTTCAATCTTCAGTTCAATTTTATTTTTTTGTGCCACTTTATTTTTATCTAAATTTCTAATTTCTGCTTTTAGTTTTTCTATTTTATTATCTATTTTTCTTATCTTTTTTTGTTTTTTTCTTACATCGAAATGAAGGTCTCTATAATCTTCAGCAAATAAATTATAATCTTCCTCAGTTTTTTGAAGTTTTTTAACTAAAGCAAATGTGCCTAGAGCATTTTCAAAATGTTCCTCAAAAATATCTAATTTATCATTAGGAAGATCTGAGGGAACCAACTGCTCAAAACTTTTTATAGCAGCTGTAATTTTTTGCTCATCATTGTTGTAAATATCAAATTTATATTCCTGTAAGCAATGTTGAAGCTTAGGATTCATTGGAGGTGGGGCTACATGAGATGTTAAGTATGTTCTAGCGGGTAAATAGTTTACTAAACTTGGATAAAAACCTACAATTGCAAGACCTATTAATTGTAATACTATGAAAGGAACAACACCTTTCCAAATATTTAAGGTTGTAATGAATTTTGGTGCTACTCCTTTTAAGTAAAATAATGCAAATCCAAATGGAGGAGTTAAGAAGGAGGTTTGTAAATTTACTCCAATCATCACACCTAGCCAGATTGCACTTACATTAGCTCCTGTTTCAGCCAATAATATTGGAGCAATAATTGGAACAACAACTACAGCAATTTCTATAAAATCTAGGAAAAATCCTAAAAGAAAAATTACTACCATAACAACAATAAATTGAGTCCAAAATCCACCTGGTAAATCTTGTAAGAAATCTCTTACTAACTCCTCACCTCCGAAAGCCCTAAAACCTGAAGTTAACATCGCTGCTCCCAAAAGAATTATAAATACCATCGAAGTAGTTACACAAGTTTCAGTTACAACTTCTTTTAAAACGTTATCAACTTTATAAGATCTCCAAAAGCTCCAAACTATACCTATTAAAAAGATTAACGTAAAAAAACCTGTTATAAAAATTGCAGTTAAATTTCTAGTTTCTATTGCTTTAATGTTTAAATTATAATTATTTGAAATAAAAAAAATTGGAATTAAAGCAACAACAGATATTAGTAATGGATAATATGCATCCTTTTTACCTTGATGTAGTCGGTACCCAGCCATTATAGTCGCTCCAATCGCGCCAATAGAGCCAGCTTGGTTTACTGTTGCGATACCCATTAATATAGATCCAAGAACTGCAAATATTAATGCAAGTGGTGGAATTATTACCATTATAACTTTCATCCAAAATTTAAAATCAAATTGGCCTTTAAATGGAACAGGAGGAGCTGCTCTAGGATTTAATCTTGCATATACAAATACATACAACATATACAAACCAACTAATACTAATCCAGGTAATAACGCTCCAAGAAACATATCACCAGCACTAGTGGAGCCTACTCTGAACTCGCCAGGCATATTAAATTCACCTGTTATTAATTTATAGTCTGCCTGTCTCATTGTATTTGCTACATCAGCAGCACTAGCTAATTGGTCTGCGATAATAATTAAAACAATTGATGGAGGGATTATTTGTCCTAGTGTTCCAGATGAACAAACTATTCCACTTGCAAGACTTCTATCATATTTATTATTCAACATAGTAGGCAATGAAATTAAGCCCATTGCAATAACAGTTGCTCCAACTATTCCTGTTGTTGCTGCAAGTAATGCTCCAACAAAAATTACTGAAATTCCAAGTCCTCCAGGTATAGGACCAAACAATTGACCCATAGTTACCAAAAGATCTTCTGCAATTTTTGATTTTTGCAACATGATACCCATAAAAATAAATAAAGGTATTGCTATTAAAGTATCAGTTTCTACATCCCAATAATTACTCCTGAAATTTGTAATCCCTGCTGTTAACCATTCTATTGGTCCATCAGTTGCATAATATGCACCCACATCTCCTTCAAAAAGATATCCAAAGAAAGCTGCAGCACCTATTGAAATGATAGCTGAACCTGGTAAAGCAAAAGCCACAGGGAAGCCTGATGCCAATGCAACTATCATAATTAAAACAAGTAGAGTTAAAAATAAATGTTCCATAGTTTAACTTTTTAAAAGTTTATAACTGCTACTCATAAAATAGCTTGTAAATTGAATTAACATACTGACAGCAAATACAGCTAGATATACTGCCATTAGATAAAGTAAATATAATCCGTTCGATCCTTGTTGTGTAATTTCAAAAGAAATAACAGGACCATTAATAATACTTGCTTTACCACCCATTCCTAAAAATAAAACAATAAGACATAGTGGGATTCCTAATAACAAAGATCCCATTGAATTTGTCCAGGCTTTTTTTCTCTCACTAAAGCCAGTGTATAAAACATCAACTCTAACATGACCTTCGTGCATTAATGCATATGCACTAGCAAAAAGATAAAGTGCTGAATACCAGAAACGAACTAAATCACCCTGAAAAGCTTGTTCATATTCAAATATGAATCTTGATACTACAATAAAAAATTCACTAGCAACAACTAGAACGGCCAACCAAATAAAACCTACTGATCTTGTAAAATAACCAATTACAAAAGAAATTAATATTAAAGGAAAATGAACAAAGGTAATTCTAAAAGCTGGAATAACTAGTTTAATTTTTAATGTTTCACCAAAAATTGGTTCAACTAATTTTTCTACAACCATAAATGAAACTATTAAATCTGCAATTCCAACAATTAAAACTGCCCAAAAAGACGAACGAATAATATAAGAAGTAAATTCAGTAAGAATTTTTGAGTCAGTTTCTAGAGTTTGTTTAATAGATCTAAATACGTAAATAATTGCAAATAATATTGAAGCAAAATACAAAAATAATTGTATATAGGCTGTTGTTAATAATGAACCTTCTAAAGGGTTACTTAATTTTTTAAATCCAAATAAACCATAATGTGAAAATAATTTTTTAACACCAGGCCATTCAAACCAAACTGTTAAAACATTGTTAATTAGGAAAATAAAAGTAATAGCTAATATTGAATAACTAAATATTCTAATAATTATAGGTAAATTACTTTTTGAAACCATAAAATAAAAAATTTTTTCTTATTAAAAAAGGGCCCTAAAAAGGGCCCTTAATTTTTAATATTATCAAACTTTAAGTATTATAGTCCTAAAGCTCTGTTTCTTTGAGCAATGTATGGTGAGTCTGATAAGTTTGTCCAAGCACCAATCTCTTTACGAGCTTTAACGAATGCTGCGTGTGTTCTAGCAGCAAGATCGCTGTGTTGTTGAACTTCATCATAAACCTCAGCAGCACCTTTAGCAAAAGCATCATAAACTTTGTCATTAAACTTCTCAAGTTTAACACCATGATCGTTTATTAAACGTCCTAATGCTGCACCATTTTTAGCATTGTACTCAGCCATTGTAATCTCATCTGCCCAAGCACACGCAGTTTTAATTATCATTTGGTCTGATTTTGTTAAACCAGTAAACCAAGATTTATTAACACCACATGCTAACATCGAACCAGGTTCGTGCATACCAGGATAGTAATAATACTTAGCAGCTTCATGGAACTTCATAGCTTCGTCATTCCAAGGACCTACCCATTCAGTTGCATCAATTGCACCTGAAACAAGGTTTTCATAAATTTGTCCACCAGGAAGTGAAATTGGAGAACCACCAAGTTTTCCAAGTACTTGTCCACCTAATCCAGGCATACGCATTTTTAAACCTTTAAGGTCGTTAGCTGATCTAATTTTTTTGTTAAACCAACCACCCATTTGAACTCCAGTGTTACCAGCTATGAAACTTTGAGTACCAAAGTCATCTGTTAGCTCATCCCAAAGCGCTTGTCCTCCACCATGGTGAATCCAAGCATTGATTTCAGAATACGTGAAACCAAATGGGCATGCTGTAAAATATCCAAATGCTGGGTGTTTTTTAACCCAGTAGTAGTCTGCACCGTGATACATTTGTGAGTTACCAGAAGCAACTTCATCAAATGAGTCAAATGCTTTAACTCTTTCATTTGCAGCGTAATAAGTAACTTGTATTCTTCCGTCACTCATGTCGCTTAGTCTTTTTGCAAGTCTTTGTGCACCAGTTCCTAGACCAGGAAAATCTCTTGGCCAAGTAGCTACCATCGCAGCTTCTACTCTTTCAGCAGCAACTGCTGGAGCAGCTAAAGATGATGCGGCAACAGCAGCAACACCAGTTGCAGCAGCAGCTTTAAAGAACTTACGTCTTGAAGGTGATTTATTTGCCTTCAATGATTTTTTTTCTTTAATCATATTTTTCCCTCTTATTAGTTAATTAACTAATTTATTTAAGCATATAACTAAGTAAGAGTCTTAAAAAAAATACCCAATATGAACGTAATTACAATTATAGATTGTATATTTTAGTTTAGATCAAAAATTTTTCCAGGATTCATTATATTATTTGGATCCATACTTCTCTTAATAGATTTCATTGCCGGCAAGTTATCAGGGTGTTGTTTCAATAAATAATGTTTTTTTTGTAAACCAATACCATGTTCCCCTGTTATTGTTCCTTCTAACTCTAAAGCTTTTTGAATAAGTTTATCGCTATAGTCTCTTATTAGTTTTTGTTTTTCTTCATCTTTAGGATCATACAAAATAATAGAGTGAAAATTACCATCACCAACATGACCAACCATTGGTGCTATTAGGCCATTTTCTTTAACATGTTTTTCCGCCCAAGAAACACATTCTACTAACTTTGAAATAGGAACACATATGTCTGTAGAATATACTTTCATATTATTACCTAGAGCTTTAACTGAATAATAAACATCATGTCTTGCTTTCCACAATTTATTTCTTTCTTCAATAGACTCAGCCCACTTAAAATCACTTCCTCCATTATTTTTGGATAACTCTTCAACAAGTTTTATTGTTTCTTTATTTGACGTTTCACTGCCATGAAATTCAAAAAAAAGAGTTGGGGAAGCTTCTACATTTTCTAATTTTGAATATTTAATACTTATTTCCATTTGATCTTTGTTTAACATTTCAATTCTTGCAACATTTAATCCGTATTGGATTACTTCTTGAGAAGTTAAAACTGCTGAATCTAAATCAGGAAAATAACAAACCGCACTCATAATATTTTCTGGAATTGGAGATAATCTTAACTGTACTTCAGTTATAATTCCTAGTGTTCCTTCTGAACCAATAAATAGATTAGTTAAATTATAACCTGCAGAAGATTTTTTTGCTCTGCCTCCAGTTTTAACAATATCTCCATTTGCTAAAACTACAGTTAAGCCTGATACCACTGTTCGCATTGTTCCATACTTAACTGCCATAGTACCAGATGCTGAAGTAGAAGCCATTCCACCCAATGCAGCATCTGCACCTGGATCAATAGGAAAAAAAACTCCATCCTCTCTTAAGTATTCATTTAATTGTTTTCTTGTAACATTTGCTTGAACTCTACAATCAAAATCAGCTGCATTAACACTTAAAACTTTATTCATTTTTTCTAAAGAAATTGTAATTCCATTTTCATTGCCTACTACATTTCCTTCAAGAGAAGTTCCTGTTCCAAAAGGTACAACAGGAATTTTATGTTCATTACATAATTTTAATATTTTTGAAACTTCATCATTTGTTTCTGGAAAAACTACTGCTTGAGATAAAATTGGATCATATGTATCTTCACCACGAGCATAATTTGCTCTTGTAGACTCAGACATTGAAAATCTACCATTAAATATACTTTTTAATTCTTTTTGTATCTGTTCGTTCATTTTTCTAAATAATTTTAAATTATATAATAAATCATACTATATTAACTTAACATTTTTTTGATATTTTCAAGTGCCTTAGAAATATTATCTTGGGAAGCCGCAAAGCTAAATCGCACATAATCTATGGCTTTTTTTCCAAAAGATGTACCTGGCACAATTGCTACGCCTGCTTCATGTAAACATTTTTTTGCGAACTCTTTTCCATTCATTCCAGTTCCTATAACATTTGGAAAAGCATAAAATGCGCCACCTGGTAAACTACAATCAATTCCCTTAATACTGTTAAGTCCATCAAAAATTAATTTTCTTCTTTTAGTAAATTTTTCCATCATAAAATTTACAGAGTCATCTGGGCCATCAAGGGCAGCTATTGCTCCATATTGGATTGCTGCATTTACACATGAATGGTTATTAACACAAAATTTAATAACATGTTCCACAAGATTTTCTGGCCATACTGACCATCCTAGCCGCCAGCCCGTCATTGAATAAGTTTTGCTCCAACCATCAAGTACGATTAATCGATCGTATAAATGTGGGTAATTAAAAAAGGTTGGCATTTTTTTTTCATCAAAAATTTGTCTGCTGTAAATTTCATCACTCAAAATTGCAACATTTGGAAATTTTTTTAAACCCTCTGCTAATTGATCTATTTTTTTTTTTTCTGTGAAAGCACCTGTCGGATTATTTGGATTATTTAATATTATTAATCGAGTTTTTTCGTTTATTAATGATAAAATTTTTTCTGGATTAATTGAAAAATCTTTGTTTTCTAACATATTTATTGGAACTGCTTTTGCTCCAGTATAATTAATCATCGACTCATATATTGGAAAACCTGGGTCTGGGTAAATAATTTCTGCACCAGGCTCGCCAAACAAAGTTATTGCATAGTACATAGTTGGTTTACCTCCGGGCATTATAATTACTCTTTCAGGATCAATTTCTTTATTGTAAAGTTTTTTAATTTTTCTGGTCACAGATTCTCTGCACTCAATTATTCCATTAGGCAAAACATATCCATGATGACCTTCATCTAGAGCTTTTTTTGTTGCATCTACTACATGTTTTGGTGATTTAAAATCTGGCTGACCTAAACTTAAATGAATTATTTTTTTTCCTTCTGCCTCTAATTTTTTTGCTTCTGCTAAAATTTTAAAAGCTGACTCTGTACCTAGTCTTTCAAGGTTTTTTGCAAGTTTCATAATTATTATTTTTTATAAATAATTTTTGATCTATTTAATTCTTTTAAACTTTTACAGCCCATTAGTAGCATATTTCTCTCAATTTCTTTTTGCATATTTTGTAATGCACGTTCCACACCTGCTTGGCCACCAGATGCAAGAGAAAATAAAAACATTTTTCCAAAGCTGCAAGCTTTGGCGCCTGCTGCAATTGCTTTTAAGACATGAGTTCCTCTTCTAACTCCACCATCTAATATAATTTCTAATTTATCACCAACTGCATCTGAAATTTCTTTAAGTTGATCAAATGGTGATCTTGATCCATCTAATTGTCTTCCACCGTGATTTGAAAGAAATATTGCAGTACAGCCTATATCAATTGCTTTTTTTGCATCCTCAACTGACATTACTCCTTTTAAAGCAAATGGACCATTCCATTTTTTTATACAGTATTCTGCATCCTGCCAGTTCATTCCTGGATCATACTGTTCGTTAACATATTCTATAACTGATTTAGTTATATTAGTTCCTTTATCAGTTTTATGTTTTACGTTTGAAAGCTCAAATTTTTTATTTGTTAAATAATTAAATACCCAACCTGGTTTTGCTGCAAATTCAAATAAACTTTTGATCGTAAGTTTTGGAGGAGTAGTAAAGCCTGTTCTATGATCTCTCTCTCTGTTGCCTGCAACTATTGTATCAACTGTTAAACATAAGCCATCAAATTTTGCTTTTTTACATCTATCAATCAAATCGTCTGTAATAGATTTATCTTTATGAATATAAAGCTGAAATAGTTTTGGGCCACTTGAAACATTTACAATCTCTTCAATGGATGATGTTGCCATAGTAGACATACCATACATTGTTCCTAATTTTTCAGCTGCTCTTGCTGAAGCTCTATCTCCTTCTGGATCATACAATCTTTGCATAGCCGTAGGAGATAAAAAAATTGGCATACTTATTTTTCTTCCAAAAATTTCTGTTGAAATATCTGGCTTTCCACCACCAGCTAAAACATTTGGAATTAAATCACACTGATTAAAAGACTCTGTATTTCTATTTAAGGTTATTTCATCATCTGCACCTCCATCAATATAATGAAAAATTGGAGATGGTAATTTTTTTTTTGCTAATTTTCTAAAATCATCAAAATTGTGACAATCATTTAGATTCATACTTTTCTAAACCTTAAATTATTTCTATTTAAATCACTTATTTTTTTACAACCCATAAGTTTCATATCTCTCTCTAGTTCAGCCTTGTACTGTCCTAAAGCTCTTTCCACGCCAGCTTGACCAGCTGCAGCTAGTGCATAAAGATAGAGTCTACCACCAGAGCAAGCTTTGGCACCAATGGATAAAGCTTTAAGCATATGAGTTCCTCTTTGGAATCCTCCTTCACAAATAACATCTATCTTATCACCAACTGCATCCACAATTTCTGCTAATTGATCAAATGGTGATCTTGATCCATCTAATTGTCTTCCTCCATGATTTGAAACCATTATTCCTGAACATCCGATATCAACTGCTTTTTTAGCATCTTCAACGCTCATCACTCCTTTGAGTGCAAAATGACCTCCCCATTGAGAACATAATTTTTCAGCATCATTCCAATTCATAGATTGATCCAACATGGTAGAAAAGTAATTACCAATTGAAGTATTCGTGCTAGTACCTTCTTTTACATAATCTTGAAGATGCGGTAATTCAAATTTACCTTTTGTTAAATAGTTTATTCCCCACATTGGTTTTGTAGCAAAACTAAACAAACTTGATAGTGTAAGTTTAGGAGGAGATGTAAAACCAGTTCTAAGATCTCTTTCACGATTTCCTCCCGTTATTGTATCTACTGTTAAAGCCAAAACATCAAACTTTGCTGCCTTTGCTCTTTCCAAACAGGAATCATTTAAACCTCTATCTTTATGAAAATAAAACTGAAACATTTTTGGTGTATTAATTAATGAAGCTATTTCTTCAACACTTACAGTTGCTAAAGCTGAAACACCAAACATTGTATTAAATTTCTGAGCTGCTTTTCCTACTGCTCTTTCTCCATCATAATGAAAAAGTCTTTGTAAAGCTGTTGGCGCACAATAGAATGGAAGATCTAATTTTTTTCCAAATATAGTAGTTGATAAATCTATATTTTCTACTCCTCTTAATACATTTGGAACTAAATCGACGTCATTGAATGAACTTGTATTTCTTTGATATGTAATTTCATCATCGGCTGCACCATCAATATAATGAAATATAGGTGAGGGTAATTTTTTCTTAGCTAATTTTCTAAAGTCACTAAAGTTATGACAGTCTTTAAGGTTCATAAGTTTAATTTAAAATTGTTTAATAAAATTAAACATATAGCTATTTGCCCCAGGGTTTTTTTCACCTAAACTTGCATTAGATATATGATTATAAGAAAAGCCTAACTCACTATTTGAAAATAAATCCAAAGAAAGTTGAATTTCACTTTTAAATTCTACTGTATGTCCTAAATCTTTTCCATCTCCTTGATTATATAACCCGGGTGTAAAAGAAGGTATAACGTTTAATTTGCCAATGCTGTAATGTGCTTGAACTCCAGTATAAGCATAGGCGGCATTGTTTTCTGTCACCATAAACCCAGTAACTGGAGAAAGTGTACCTAAAAAACTATCTCTAACTAAATTTTCATTTTGATGTTGAAATCCAAATAAAGCTGCCCTTTGTCCATCATCACTAAAATCAAACATACCTGTATAAAAATTTAATTCATGCTCATTAAAATTTTCTTTTTTTTCTTCGCTATATGCTGGAATTGCTAAAAGCAATAAACAAAATAGATTTAATATTATTTTTATAGATTGTTTCATTTTATTTAGACCTAATTAATAAACACTTTTCTATAAATTAATAGACCCCCAAAAATAAATAAAATCAAAGGAAATATCCACAATATCAAATTTTTTCTATTAAACTCAGGATCATATACAATCCATTCACCATATTGATTTTTTAAATACTCATAAATTTGTTTTTCTGATTTTCCTTCTTTTATTTTTTTACTAATTAATATTTTCATACTTAATGCAAAATCCGATTGTGAATCATAAACTGATTGTCCTTGACAAATTAAACATCGAAGATTTTTAGAAATTTTATCAACCTCAGAAGAAATATTATTTGCAATTGAAAGTTTTTGAAAAGATAAAATAAAAAATGATATTAATAATATATATTTTACAATTCTAATCATTGTATTATTTTTATAATTTCTGAAATATTATCACTTGTTAAAGGACCAATATATTTTCTAATAACTATAGATTTATTATTTAAAAGAAAACTTTCAGGAACACCATAAGCTCCTAATGAAATAGATATAGTACCATCTGCATCAATTAGATTTTTCGAATAAGGATTACCTAGTTCATCCAAAAATTTAATAGCATTATTTTTTTTGTCTTTATAGTTTAAACCAATAATATTTAAGTCTGTTTTTTTACTTAAATTCATAAGAATTGCATGTTCTGACCTACAAGGAGCACACCACGAAGACCATATATTTATTAAAGTAAAATTATTATTTTCAATAATATATTTGGAGCTAAGCTGTTTATTTGAAAATAGTTCAGTGCTAGTAAATTCTTCTAAATTTTTATTTTTTACTTCTTTTGGTTTATAAAAATTGGATTTATCTAAACCTAAATAGAATATGGTGAAAATAAATGTAAAAAATAATAATACGGATAAATAAAAAATATTTTTTTTCATATACTAATTTTTTTTTAATACACCCAATATTCCTCCAATAGAAATCAAACAAACTGATATCCAAATCCAAATCATAAATGGTTTTGTTTGGTACCTAACATTAAAAATTTCTTCTCCCTTAATTAAATTTATGACTATAAATTTATCTAAAAAAATAGTTGTTTTTATATCTGCTTCGCTAGTTAATATATTTGGTTGATTATAAATTCTAATTTCAGGATATAAAGATGTTATATTTTTTTCATCATCTTTTATTTCAAAATTTGCAATAATGGACTTATAATTTTCTTTATCAATTGATTTAATTTTTGAAAACTTAATTTGTTCCTTTTTATGAACTAATTCTTGTCCAAGTTTCATATTCGCAGAAAATTCGTCAGAAAATAAACTATTTAAAAGAATGCTTAACACAAATAAACTAAACCCAAAATGTGAAATGGTCTGAGAAATATTATTATTTTTACTCAAAAATTCTCTAATATTGACAAATAATAAATATAAAGCAGCAGCACCTAAAACAGAAGTGAATAAAACATCTGATGATGTTTTTTTAACTATATAAAAAGATATTAAAATACAGATAAAAAATAAAACAATTTTTGAATATTTTATATTTTTATAATTATCTTTAATCCATTTTAAATTAGAACCTAATGCCATAAAAATTAAAAATAATATTAAAAATGGAACCATAAGTTTATTAAAAAATGGAGGACCTATAGAAATTTTTTCATTAGTTATGACTTCTAAAAATATTGGATAAGTTGTTCCTATTAAAACAACGGATAAAAAGTACATCATAAACCAATTGTTGATTAAAATTGATGTTTCTTTACTAATTAAAAAAAAATTTTTTTCAGTATTGCTTTCTTTAACTTGATAAATAAAAAACAAAATTATAGATAAAAAAATTAATGAAAACAGAAATATCAAAATAAATACTCCTCTTTCTGGATCGTTCGCAAATGTATGTACTGAATTTAATATTCCAGATCTAACTAAGAAAGTTCCAATCATACTAAATGTAAATGTTGCTATTGAAAGTATTAATGTCCATGATTTTAGAAGGTTTCTTTTCTCCAATACTATGACTGTATGAAAAAGAGCAGTCAAACATAACCAAGGCATTAGAGAAACGTTTTCTACAGGGTCCCAAAACCAAAAACCGCCCCATCCCAATTCATAATAAGCCCATATTGAACCTAATAAAATTCCAATTGTTAAAAAAAACCAGGCTATTTGAATCCATTTTTTTATATGGGTTGCCCACAATTTATTAATATTATTTTGGATTAATGAAGCCAAAGAAGCAGAAAAGATTATTGATGATCCAACATAACCCAAATATAGAATTGGAGGATGTATCGCTAATGCCGGATCCTGTAAAATTGGATTCAAACCAAGACCTTCATTTGGAATAGGAAATAAAAAATTAAATGGATTTGAGGTTAATAATAAAAATAAAAAAAATCCTGAAATAATAATTTGTTGAAAGAAAATAGATAAAAGTCTGTATTTTACTGGTTGTTTTTTTGAAAAAATAATAAATAAAAATATAAACAAGGTTAAAACAAGTAACCAAAGCAATAAGCTTCCTTCATGATTTCCCCACGTTCCAGTAATTTTATAAAATAATGGTTTTGTTGAATGTGAATTATTATAAACAGTCTCATTACTAAAATCTGAAATAATAAAAGAATAAACCAATGATAAAAAACTTATTACAACGATAAAAAACTGAAGAAATAAAAGTGAAAAAATATTTTGATTTATTTTTTGACTATTTTTTTTTAAATAAAAAATTGAATAAAAAAGTAAACTTACTGAAATAATAAAACCTAATAAAAGTGAGTAATATCCTATATGACTTGAAATCACTTAGTTGCCTCCAAAGCTTCTTTAACTTCAGGGGGCATATAATTTTCATCGTGTTTTGCGATTATTTTCTTTGCATTAAAAAAACTACGATCTTTTAAATAACCCTCAGCAACAACACCCTTTCCTTCTGAAAATAAATTAGGAACAGAGCCGGAATAAGTAACGTTTATTTCATTTTTAAAATCAGTTATGACAAAGCTAATTTGGTTTTGATTTAATTTAATTGTTTCTTCTTTAACCATTCCTCCAACTCTTATTCTTTTTTTACTGTCTATTTCGGATAGATTTTTTATTTCTGATGGAGAAATAAAGTAAACTACATTTTCTTCTAAAGATTTAAGGATTAAAAAAACGGATAGAGCTATAATTAAAAAAATAAATGATAAAAACAGCAGCCGCAATTTAACTTTTTTACCATACATGACAAAATAAAGTTAAATTTTTGAAACTAAATTGTTTGCTAAAATTCCTTTATAAGTTTTTTGAGCTCTAACAGTTTGTTTTTTATCTGAGGTTAAAGTTAAATATTTTGTATCAAATTTATTTTTTTCTTTAACAAGTTGAATTTTAATTACTGTGTAAAGAGCTACAAAACTAATCAATGTAAATGCGAACGCAGACCAAACATAAATCCCATATCCATTCATTGAAATAATTTCATTAATCATAATCTATCTAGTCCTTTATTTTTAATTTTTATCAGTTCTGTATTATATTTCATCAAAAAAATCAGAATTGAGAATAGTGCAAATGCCGCAGTCATTAAGGCTAAAGGAACAATCATAGATGAATGTATCGAGGTTTTTGCAAAAATATTTATTGAAGCAGGTTGGTGTAATGTGGACCACCAATCAACAGAATATTTAATAATTGGAATATTAATTGCTCCCAGTATTGCAATCAATGAAGTTATTTTATTAGCCTTTTCTCCATTATCATAAATTCTCCAAGCCAAGATATAAATAATATAAAATAAAGCTAATATTAACATTGATGTAATCCTAGCATCCCAAGCCCACCAAGTTCCCCAGGTAGGTTTGCCCCAAATTGATCCTGTTACTAAGGCGATTATATTAAAAACTAATCCAGATGGTGCTAAACTTTTTGCAATTAATATAAAAGATTTATTTTTAAAAACGATAATTATAAAAGATAGAATAGCAATTGTTGAAAAAATTCCTAAAGATATCCATGCAGATGGCACATGAACATACATAATTCTTACTGAATGGCTTTGAATATAATCCTCTGGCGAAATGATTAATGCTTCAATCAAACCAATAGATATTACAATCACAAAAACAAATAGAATATATTTTGGTGCTCTAGACGTTATTGAAAAAATCTTATTTGGTTCAAAATTTTTTAGCATTTAAGACTTATATCTATAAAAACTTATTTTGTTGAATATTTTTTTAGAATATTCCGATCAAGAATACTATAGAGGGAGATAAATATAAGGGATAAAAAAGTACTCTTGATCAGATATGGTATTTGTTTTCTACCTGACTAACTTATAAACTTTAGATATGTCTAAGTTTTGAATTAATTGTGTTGGAATATTGTCTGTCTGCTAATTTGAAGGCTTAAAATAGGTCGATCCCTTTTTTCCTGAAAAAATCTCATTTATTAGAGGATGTTTTATAGGTTCATCTGAATCATCTACTAATAAGTTTTGTTGGGATACATAAGCTTCATATGTAACATCATCATTTTCAGCAAGGAGATGATAAAAAGGTTGGTCTTTTCTTGGTCTAACATTTTTTGGTATAGATTGATACCACTCTTCAGAGTTATTAAATTCAAAATCAACATCATAAATAACACCCCTAAAATCAAAGTGTTTATGTTTTACAATATCTCCAATAGAAAATTTAGCTTTTTGAATGCTCACAATTACAAATATGAATATTTAAATAAAAAAATCAATAAAAAAATTTAAAAGTTTTATCATTCTGTTAATATGTTTTGGTGAATAAATCATTTCTTAAATTTATTACTGATTTTGGGCCTCTTTTAGTTTTTTTTAGTTTTTATTACAAAAGTGAAAAAAATTTAACTGTGGCAATTCCGCCATTTATAGTTGCAACTCTAATTGCTTTACTGGTTGTGTGGATTTTAGAAAAAAAAATACCAATGGTTCCTTTGCTTGGAGGAATATTTATTACTTTATTTGGTGGTCTAACAATATATTTTGATAATCCAATTTTTATTTATATTAAGCCAACAATTATAAATGTATTATTTGGTTTAGGACTTTTATTTGGAAAATTTTTTTCAAACGAACCAATTTTAAAAAAAATGCTTGGTAAATCTATACAACTAGCCGATGAAGGTTGGAAAATATTAAACTTACGATGGGTATATTTCTTTTTTAGTTTAGCAATATTAAATGAAATTATTTGGCGTACACAATCAGAAGAATTTTGGGTTAACTTTAAAGTTTGGGGAATATTACCTTTGACAATTATTTTTACTGCATTTCAAATATCAATTATCAATAAATATAAATTAAATGAAGAATAATTTAAAGTTAGTAATTAATAATATTTATTCAGAAAAAAAACCCCAACATTTCTTTGAAAAAAATGAATTAAAAATTATATTAGACTTGTACGCAAGAATGGTCTCAGAAGGCTCTTGGAAAGACTACGGATTAAATATCTCTAGCAAACAGGTAGGTTTTTGTGTTTTTAAAAATGCTACAGAAAATGCAATGTATAAAATTTGTAAAAATTTTAAACCTATTAATAAAAATTTAAAATATTTAATTACAGACGCTAAAGGTAAAATATTAAAAAATTCTCACGAATTAAAAACTTTATTAAAAAATATTAATTGGAAAAAATTATAGAATTATCTTCTTTGGCCAAAAAGTCTTAAAAGCATTATAAATAGATTTATAAAGTCTAGATAAAGAGTCAAGGCTCCCATAACTGCTTTTTTACCCATTAATTCACCAGTATCAGAGGCAGCATACATGTTCTTAATTTTTTGAGTATCATAAGCAGTTAGACCAACAAAAATTAGAACTCCTAAAATAGAAATTACAAAATGCATCATTGATGATTTTAGAAATATATTAACTAATGATGCAATAATTATTCCAATAAGACCCATCATTAAAAAAGAGCCTAGCTTTGTTAAATCTCTTTTAGTCGTATATCCATATATGCTCATAGCACCAAAAGTAGCAGATGTAATGAAGAACACTCTTGCAACACTAACTCCTGTATAAACTAGTAATATCCATGACAAAGATAAACCCATTAAAGCTGCGAATATCCAAAATACTGTTTGGGCTTTTGCTGCACTCATTTTATTTATTCCAAAACTCATATAAAAAACTATTCCAAGAGGTGCCAACATTACTACCCACTTTAATCCAGAAAAAAATAAAGCATTTCCAAAACTTGTAAATCCAGCTATTGCTCCACTAGCATCTGTTACTACTGACATTTTGAATGAAACTAGTGCTATAATTCCAGTTAATAATACTCCTGTAGCCATATAATTATATACTTTTAGCATGTAGGCTCTTAAGCCTTCATCCATCACTACGGTTGATTGTGTGGCTGTTTTTACTTTATTGAATATATTCTGTTTATTAAATTCCATACCATTTATATAATAGCCTTTTACTATTTATTCAAGATATCATAAAAACCTTAAAAAATATTTATTATTTGATGAATTATAGAAAATTAGGCACTACAGAACTTGAAGTTAGCACTATTTGTTTAGGAACAATGACTTGGGGTGAACAAAACACTCAAGAAGAAGGTTTCGAACAAATGGATTATGCCTTAGATCAAGGTGTAAATTTTTGGGATACTGCAGAATTATACGCAGTTCCTCCTAAAGCAGAAACTTTTGGTCATACAGAAACAATCATGGGTAATTGGTTTAAAAAAACAAAAAAAAGAAAAGAAGTAATTTTAGCTACAAAAGTTGCAGGGCCTAGTAGAGAGTACTTAAGAGATGGAGGATATAATTATGGAATTGAAAAAATGACAGAAGCTATAAACGATAGCTTAAAAAGACTTCAAACAGATTATATTGACTTATATCAACTTCACTGGCCTGAAAGAAATACAAATATGTTTGGTAAACTGGGATATGAACATAAAGACAAAGGTGATTGGAATAAATTTGAGGATGTTCTAGGAAATTTACAAAAATTCGTTGAAGATGGAAAAATTAGAGAAGTAGGTTTATCCAATGAAACTCCCTGGGGTGTTTCAAAATATCTTGAACTAGCTAAACAAAAAAATTTACCAAGAATGATGTCTATTCAAAATCCCTATAGCTTATTAAATAGGACTTATGAAATTGGTCTTGCCGAAGTTTCTATTAGAGATCAAATTGGCTTACTAGCATACTCTCCTTTAGCAAGTGGATATTTAAGTGGAAAATATAGAAATAAAACATATCCAAAAGGATCTAGGATGGAGAGAGATTGGGAATTTTGGAAATATAGATACAATACACCTAATTTGAATATTGCAGTAGATGAATATTACAAAATAAGTAAAAAATACGATCTTGATATGAGTCAAATGTCATTAAAGTTTTGTGAATTACAGCACTTTACGACAAGTGTGATAATTGGAGCAACGACAATGGAGCAGTTGAAAACTAATATAGAAAGTGTAAATGTAAATTTAAGTGACGAAATTATTAAAGAAATTAATGAAATTCAAAAAATTTATCCAAATCCATGTCCTTAATTATTAAATCAATTATATTTTTTTTTAGTATTACTATTTTTTCTTCAGCTTTTGTATCCGCTGAAGAACTAAAAAAAATTGGAAAATTTAAGGACTGGGAAACATTAGTTTTAATTAAAGATAGTGGATTAACTTGTTTTGTTCAAACTAAACCTGTTTGCAATCACCTAAAACAAATAAAAGAGAAGCAAGACTTTTTGTATCATTCAGAACTAGCGATAAAGTTGCTGATGAAATTAGTACAACTTCTGGATATGAATTTAATGATCAAAATAAAATATTAGCTACATCGGGTAAAAGAAAATATATATTTGATATTGCCAAAGATAGTTTTGCTTGGATTTCAAGTAATAAAGTCGAAAAGAAAATGATTAAAACTATGAAAAAAGGCTCTAGAATAATGGTAACTGGATATAATAAATCTGGATCTCAAACAATAGATCACTATTCATTGTTAGGTTTTACAAAAGCCTATAATACTGCAAAAAAAAGCTGCACATAATTTAAAATGAAATCAAATAAAAGAATTGTGCTCGCATATTCTGGCGGGCTGGATACTTCAGTTATTTTAAAATGGCTTCAAGAAAATTATAAAGCTGAAATTATTGCTTATACAGCTGACATTGGACAAGAAATTAATAAAAAAAAAATAATTAAAAACGCAAAGAACCTAGGTGTAAAAAAAATAATAATAAAAGATTTAAAAGATGTTTTTATTAAAGATTATGTCTACCCAATGATAAGGGGCCATGCAATTTATGAAGGTGTTTATTTATTAGGAACTTCTATTGCAAGACCTTTGATTGCAAAAGATCAAATAAGAATTGCAAAAAAATTTAAAGCATATGCAGTTTCACATGGATCAACAGGTAAAGGAAATGATCAAATAAGATTTGAACTTGGTTACCATTACTTTGGACCAAAGATAAAAATAATAGCTCCTTGGAGAATTTGGAAACTGAAATCTAGAACTGACCTAATTAATTATGCAAAAAAAAATGGAATACCAACTCCAAAAGATAAAAAAGGTGCTCCACCTTTTTCGGTAGATGATAATTTATTTCATACATCAACTGAAGGAAAAGCTTTAGAAAATCCAAAAAATTCAGCTCCTGAATTTATTTTTCAAAGAACAACTTCTCCAGAAAAAGCACCTGATAAGCCTTCTTTTTTAACTATAGGATTCAAAAATGGAGACCCAGTAACTGTGAATGGTAAAAAATTATCTCCTTCAAAACTTTTAGAAAGGTTAAATTCTATTGCTGGTAAAAATGGAATTGGAAGAGTTGATCTCGTTGAAAATAGATTTATTGGAATAAAATCAAGAGGTGTTTATGAAACTCCTGGAGGAACTTTATTAATCAATGCTCACAGAGCAATTGAATCTGTTACATTAGATAAAGAAACTATGCATAAAAAAGATGAAATAATGCCTAAATATGCAGAACTCATTTACAATGGTTATTGGTATTCTAAAGCGAGATTTAAACTTCAAAAAATTATCGATCAAAAAAGAAACAGAGTCAATGGATCTGTTAAACTTAAACTATACAAAGGTAATATTATAATTGCATCTAGACAAACTAAAAGTAATGCTTATTCAATGAAAAAAGTTTCGTTTGAAGAAAATAAAACATTTAATAAATCAAATGTTGAGAGATTTATTAATTTCCATAAAAAAAATTTAAAATAAAATATTATTCTTTATTTTTTGCGATTTCACGGGGATCTGGTATTTGTCCAAAAGAATATCTTATTACATGAATTATTACCCAGCCCAAAGCCATTGATGTTAAAATATAGTAAATGAAAGCTAAAGACTCGTTTTGAGCAAAATCTTTTAGATCTGCTCCCCAATAAATTATATTCCAAAAGAAAAAAAAGAATAATTCATATATAATTATAACTTTAAACATAGTGTGAATGTTAACTATAATGATTTCAATTTTTTGCAAAATTTTTTACATTCATTTTTTGTCGCACGGCCAGTAATCGTTGTTTAATTCTTTAGGTGCGACATAAAATACAAAGAATGAAAATAAAATTTCAAATAATCATAATTTTTAAAAAATGAAAAATATAACCAAAAATCTTCAGTTTATTTTATTAACTATAATTCTAATTAGTACAGTTATTGCTGTTGGAATTGAAATTAAAAAAATGTTTTTAAATCAGACAGTTACTTTAGCTGATTTACTATTAATGTTTCTTTATTTGGAGGTGATGGCAATGGTTAGAGTTTTTTGGGACCAGCAATCAATAAGTATTACTTTACCCCTACTTATTGCGATAACTGCTTTATCGAGATTTATAATATTACAAGGTAAAGAAATGGATCCATCTGGATTAGTTTATGAAGCTGTAGCTATAGTTCTTATTGCATCGGCTATAGTAATTTTAAGATTAAGACATAGCGATAAACTTGGGCTTAAATCAAAAAAAAAATCTTAATAAAATAAAGAAATATGAGCGCTAAGTATTTAATCTTTGGAGCAACAGGTTCTATTGGTTCTAATTTGGCAAGTAAATTATATAATTCAAAGCATGACTTTCATCTCGTTTCAAGAAACGAGAAAGAACTAAAATCTTTATCAGAAAAGTTAAAGTGTACCTATACTGTAGCAGATGTTTTGGAAGATAATTTTATTGAAAATGTAAAATCTGAAATTTCTGAAGTTAAAGGAATAGCTTATTGTGTCGGCTCGATAGATTTGAAGCCATTTAAAATGGTAAAGGAAGATGACTTTCAAAAATGTATGAAATTAAATCTTTACTCTGCAGTTGAAATTATTAAAGCATATCAAGATAGTTTAAAAAATAATAAAGGCTCAATAATATTATTTTCTACAGTTGCAGCACAAAGAGGCTTTGCTAACCATTCAATTATTGCATCAACTAAGGCTGCGATCGAAGGATTAGCGATTTCTCTTGCAGCTGAGTTTGCTCCAAATATTAGAGTAAATTGTATAGCCCCAAGTTTAACAAATTCAAAAATTTCTCAACCAATATTAAAGAATACTATTATGGCCGAAGGTATTGCAAAAGCTCACCCCATGAAAAGAATTGGTGAGGGAAAAGACGCTGCTGCAATGGCTAAATTTTTACTTACTGAAGAAAGTTCTTGGATAACAGGACAAATAATTGGTGTAGATGGTGGAAGGTCTTCAATTTAATGAAAAAAAATAAAAAAAATAAAAATAAAAATTCAGTCTCTTCATTATTTACAAGAAAATATATTTACTATTACTATTCATTTTTTTGGTTAATTTTAATTTCATATTTAGTCATAAAATAAAAAATTCGAAATATGAATTTTGAGCCGTCAAGAAGTTTTGCTATTGAAAGATTAAATAATTTTATTGAAAAAAATCTTATAGAATATTCTAAATTTAGAAACTTTGATCATGGACCAAATCAAAGAACAAATATTTCATGTCTATCTCCATATGTGTCTCACGGAATAATTAGCGAAAAAGAAATAATAGATAAATGTTTAAAAAAATATTCGTTCATAAAAAATGAAAAATTTATTCAAGAAGTTTTATGGAGAATTTATTGGAAAGGTTGGCTTGAATTAAGACCAAGTGTTTGGTCAGATTATTTGGAAGATTTAAAAAAAATAAAAGAAAATTTTAAAGATAATCAAAACTATTTAAATGCAATTAATGGTAAAACAAATATTGAATGCTTTGATTATTGGGTAAATGAACTTAAAAATTATAATTACCTTCATAATCACGCGAGAATGTGGTTTGCAAGTATTTGGATTTTTACTCTTGGTTTGCCTTGGCAACTAGGTGCTGAGTTTTTTATGAAATACCTTTTTGATGGAGACAGTGCATCTAATACTTTAGGTTGGAGATGGGTTGCAGGCATTCAAACAAAAGGTAAAAATTATGTTGCCTCTGAATGGAATATAAAAAAGTTCACTAATAATAGATTTGAAAATATTAAACTTAATGAAAAACCAGTCCCAGTAGTAGATGATAGAAATTATTCCTTTTTGAATAATAATTTTATAAATGCAAATTTATCTATCAGTAAAGATTTATTAATATTTGAAAATAATCTGTCTTTTGAACAATCTAACTTTAATGATCAATCATTTAAAAATATTTATTTTGTGTTTAATAGAAATGAAACTAGGCAAATAAAATTAGATGAAAAGGTTCTAAACTTCAAAAAGTCACTTATAAATAATCAAATTGAAGATTTAAAGAATAAATCATTAAATTGTAAAATGATTAATATTCAAGATTTAAAAGATATGAAAGAAAATTTATTAGCTTTATATCCATCTGTTGGAGAAAATCTTGACTATATAAATTCAAATAATCTTAAAAATATTTCTTTTTTATACAGAAAAATTGATCAGTATTCTTGGAAATATTGTAATAAAGGGTTTTTCAATTTTAAAAATTATATACCAAAGATAATTCAGGAACTTATTTAGATGAGCATCTTTTGGAGCAGTATTTTACTCGATCCCAATTTAATCTCCATTTTTTTCTCCAAGAAAATTGTTTTTTACAAACTAGACAAATTTTAAAAGGTAAATTTTGTTTTTTCATTTGAGTTGATTTCTATTTTTTAAAAATAAAAAATATGCAACAAATTCATAAATATAATGAAAAATAAAAAAAAGAGGTTTTATTGAAAATATTTTTACTAAAAAATTATATTTTGGAATTTTTGACCAAATTATAATAAATGCTTTGGCTCCACCAATAACTTTGCCATTATCAATTACATGAAGCCTTCTAAGCAATTCCTCTTGTGTTTTTGATGTAATTTTTAGAGCATCATCATTATTCGTAATGTCTATCCATTCTAAATTACTATCAGAAATTTTTTTGTAATGATTTATTTCCAATCTACAAATACTACATGAATTGTTAAAAAAAACTTTAATTCCCATAAGTATTTTTATTAATAAATTTTTCTGCCTCAGACAAAATTAATTTTTTTCTTTCAGTTTTCATTTTATCAAATATTCTTACCATCATTGAAAGTCTAGCGTTTTTTAAAAAAAAATTTCTATTTCTATTTATAAATCTCCAGTACAAACCATCCATGGTGTTGCACCAATCTCCTTTTTTAAAATCCATCATTTTCATAAAATAACTCGATCCACATATATATGGTTTTGTTGCAAAAATTCCTCCATCGCTAAATAAACCCATTCCATAAACATTTGGTACCATCACCCAATCAGATGAGTCTACAAACATTTCCATAAACCATTTGTAAACAACCTTGGGTCTTAGCTCACACAAATTCATAATGTTTGAAAGTATCATTAATCTTTCAATATGATGTGACCAGCCATTGTGTATTGCATTCTTAATTGCATAATCCAAAGGAAGTAAGCCTGTTGTACCTTCATACCATGAATTTTTCATCTTTCTATTTTGTTTAAAAAAATTTCTTGTCTCCATTTCATCGCTATAATTTTGATAAATTCCTCTCATAAATTCTCTCCAGCCAATAACCTGTCTTATATATCCTTCCAGAGAATTAAGTCTGATTTTGTTTTTTTTATGAAATTCTAAAATTTTAGTAACTATAAATTCAGGAGTTATAAGACCTAAATTAATATATGGGCTTAGTGCACTATGAAATAGAATATTATTTTCTTGATGAACTGCATCCTCATAATCACCAAATAAATTTGATTTTTCTTTTATGAAAAAATTTAAAAGTTTAACAACATCATTATACTCAGTTGCAAACCAAAAATTTTTGATGTTACCTGGATGACTATTGAACATTTTTTCAATAATAGGTTTCAAGTTTTTTGTATGTTTTGTCTCTGTTATGTTTGGAAACCTTGGAACTTTAATATTTTTTGGAAGTTTTTTTCTATTATCTTCATCAAAGCTCCATTTACCTCCCTCAGGATTTCCATCTTTCTTCATTAAAATATTTAATTTTTGTCTTGTTCCTTTATAAAAAGTTGCCATGAAAGGTTTTTTATTTTTTGATAAGTAATCTTTAAATTCTTCTCTAGAATTTAAAAACATTGGTGATTTAATTTTATTCCATATAAGGTTATTTTTTTTAACAAAATTTTGAAATTTTTTTTCAAAAGATTTGTCTTCAATTTCAAAACTTGAAATTTCTATTATTTTTTTAGACTTAATTATTTTTTTAATTTTTTCTAAATAATCTTTTTTAAAATCCCTTGAGTCAATTTTAGTATATTCAACTTTAAATTTATTTTTTTTTAAATTATCTGCATGAGATCTCATTGCCGACAAAAATAATAAAATTTTTAATTTATGATGTTTTTCATAAGTACATAGCTGATAATCTTCAGCCATAAAAAAAATATGATCATTTTTAAAATCATTTAAATGTTTTAATGGAAATAATTGATTTCCTAATATGAAAAATAACTTCATTAGAAAATTATAAATAATTTAATTAAAAAAATTAATTAGATCTTTTGAAGCACTCAATGGTATTTTTAAGAAGGCAGGCTATTGTCATAGGTCCTACTCCACCTGGAACTGGTGTTAAGGCTTTAGCAACTTTTGAAACCTCATCAAATGCTACATCACCAACAATTCCTTTTTCAGTTTTATTTATACCAACATCAATAACTATTGCATCTTTCTTAACCCAATCGCCTTTTACAAGCTCTGGTATGCCAACCGCAGCAACTATAATATCACCTTTTAAGCACTCACCTTTTAAATCTTTTGTTTTTGAATGAGTAATTGTAACCGTACAATTTTCTTTTAATAGAAGTTGAGTCATGGGTTTTCCATTTAAATTTGATCTCCCAACAACAACTGCTTTTTTTCCACTTAAATTTGGTTCAATTTTTTTTATCATCAAATAACATCCAAGAGGAGTACATGGAATTGAACTTTCATAACCCGAGGAAAGGTTTCCAACATTCATAGGATGAAATCCATCTACATCTTTAGATGGTAAAATTGTTTCAATAACTTTTTTCTTATTTATATGTTTTGGCAAAGGAAGCTGAACTAAAATACCTGATACGCTTTCATTTTTATTAAGTTCTTCAATTTTATTTAAAACTGTTTTTTCCTCAACTGTATCAGGATACTTGATTACTTCTGATTTTAAGCCTACTTCTTTTGCTGACTTTTCCTTATTTCTTACATAAATTTGGCTTGGCGTGTCCTCACCAACCAAGATTACAGTTAGCCCTGGAACTTTATTATATTTAGATTTTAATTCAGAAACTTCTATTTTTAATTCTTCTCTTAATTCTGCTGCTGCTTTTTTTCCGTCTATTAATATCATGAATTAGTTAAATATTATTGGTGCTAAGTAAAGCTTCATACACATTTCTATAAACCAGATCAACAAAAGAAGTATGATTGGTGAAATATCAAAGGCACCCAAGTTAGGCAGGAATCTTCTTATCCTGTTCAAAATAGGGTCGGTTAAACGATATGTAAATTCTAATATTGAATAAACAAATCTATTAGATGTATTTAAAACGTTAAATGCTATCAACCAGCTTATGACTACATTTGCGATCACAACATAGGTGTAGATCTTTAAAATTTGCAAAACTAAATAAAATATAGCAATCATTTTTTCTCAACGTAAATTGACTGGCTAGGGAATGCAAAAGATGCACCATTTTTTTTCAACGATTTGTTTAATTTGAATTGCTAATCTTTCTTTTACAGCTAACCACTCATCCCAATCATCTGTTTTTGTAAAACAACGAATATACATATCGATTGAACTGTCTGCAAACTTATCAACTCTAACTGCATATCCAAGCTCAGGTTTATAATCTTCATTTTTTTTTATATAATCTTCAATTTCATTTCTAATTGTTTTGAGCTGATCAACAGTAGAGTCGTATTGTAAATTAATTATCCAACTAATAATCCAATTTGTTGTTTGGCTTACATTTATCACAGCATTTTCTGCAAATTGAAAATTTGGTATTATTGCAATTGATTTATCAAATTTTCTTATGACAGTTGATCTAAATCCTATTTTTTCTACGATTCCTTCAATTATTCCTTCGACTAAAATCCAATCTCCAATTTTAAATCTTTTTTCAACAAGTACTAAAATACCAGAAATTAAATTTTTAAATAAATCTTGTGCACCCAATGCAACAGCAACACCAAATAAACCTAGTCCCGCAATAATTGGTCCAATTTTTATACCCCATAATTCAAGAACTGCAGCAATACCTAATATAAAAATTAATACTTTTAATGACTTAATAATCCAACCAATAAGTTCTCTTGTTAAAATTTTATTTAAACCACTTAATACATAAGAAATTGGTTCTATAATTTGATGCATAACCCAAAAAATAAAAATGGTTATTAAAGTTCTATTAATTGTATCTACAATTTCTCTACTTTCTTCTGAGAAAGACATGTAATAACTTGCAATAAAAAAACCAATAACTATTGGTAAAAACCTAGCTGGACCTTCCATTGCAGAAACAAAAGAGTCATCAAATTTATTTGTTGTTTTCTTTGCTATATTTTCTAATCTTTTAATAATAACTTTGCTAATGATTCCTCTAAATATTAAAAATAAAAAAAATATTCCAACACCAATTAATATTTCAAGAATATCTACTCCTAAAATTCCCCTTTCCCAAACAGAAAGAAAAAGTGATTTAAAATTATTAAATAATTCCATTTTTAAATTTTATATAGCAAAAATTCCTCTTCTCCAGGACTAAAAATAAAAATTTTTTTCCACTTAATTTTATTTAATACTGACGAGGATTTTTCACTAATACACATTAAATTGGTATTCATCCAAAAATCATTTAATTTATAACTATTTATTAATTTTAGGAAGCTCAAGGCACTGTTCTGTGAATAAACATAGACAACATCGGGCATGTTTGATCTTAATTTTTCTATAAATTTTTCATTTAATTGATGGTTGGGTTTCGAAGTGTAATTAATTACTCTTTTTACATTGTATCCTTGTGATATTAAATTTTTATCAATATCATTAGAAATGATTTCTCCACTCAAATAAAGTATTTTTCCAGATGAAGAGTTAAAATTTTGTAATACCAATTCTTCTAAATTTCTAACATTACCTTCGGCTGTTATAATATTTTGAAATCCAAGGCTAAGAGCCTTTTTTTCAGTTGCACTTCCAACACAAAAACAAATAATTTTTTTATCAATTAATTTTGTATCTAAAAACTTTAATGCATTAGCACTTGTAAAAATTATTGCTTTGTAATCTACAAAATTTATTATTTCATGTTTAATCTTTTCAATTTCAATAACCGGCATATGTGAAACTTTATGTCCAAGTTCACTAAATTTTAATATTAATTCCTCACAGTCTTCCAATGGTCTTGTAAATAAAATATGCATATTATTTTTTATAACTTCCTTTAGACTGTTTCTTTAAGTTTTCACCAATCTCAATACCTAATTCTGCTGCTTGTTTTATATCTTTAGTTGACTTGTAATAAAATCTTTCTTTTCCATCTAATGAGAAAAGCTCTCCTTGAAGTGTTATATTTTCATTATTTATTTCTGCTATTGCACCCACCGCTGTTTCACAATCTCCTTCTAAAACTTTAAGAACATTTCTTTCTGCCTGAACACTTTTAAAAGTTTTGTCGTCATTTATTTTTTTTAAAACATTTTTTATATATTCATCATCACTTTTACATTGTAATGCTATAACTCCTTGTCCAACACTAGGAATAATTTCATCAATAGAAAAAATTTCAGAAATATGTTCGTCTAAATTTAAAGAATTAATGCCGGCACAGGATAATATTACTGCATCATATAAATTTTGATTTAATTTGTTAATCCTTGTATCAACATTGCCTCTGATTAATTTATAATTTAAATTGCTTCTTTTATTTTTTAGCTGAAATTCTCTTCTAAAAGATGAAGTCCCTATTATGGAATTTTCATTTAAATCTTTAAATTTTATTTTATCTTTAGAAATTAATACTTCTCTAGGATCATTTCTTTCTAAAAAACAATTTGTTAGTAATCCTTCAGTTTCGTCTGATGGCATATCTTTTAAAGCATGTACAGCAATATGAATATTATTTTCTATTAATTCATTTTCTATTTGTTTTAAGAAAAGTCCTTTGCCTCCAATTTCAGAAAGTCTATCTTTTTGATTTAAATCTCCTGTAGTTGTAATTTTTTTTATTTCAACACTCTCTATTTCAAATTCTTTTGAAAATTTTAAAATTCTTTCTTTAGCTTTTTCAGCATAGATTAATGCTAATTTACTGCCTCTTGATCCAATAATAATTTTTTTGTTTTTCATTAAATTAATTTATACTCCATCTTTATATTTAGAATTTTAAATTAATAAAAACTAATTTATGTCAAAAAAACCTGTAATTCTTGGAATAGAATCTAGTTGTGACGAAACTGCAGTGGCTTTAATTAGAGAAAACAACAAAGGTGAGCCAGAAATTTTATCTAATATAGTTTCAAGCCAAGTAGATATCCATAAAGAGTTCGGAGGAGTTGTCCCTGAACTTGCTGCCAGAGCTCATATAGAAAAAATAGATTTAATCACAAAAAAAGCTTTAGATGAAAGTGGAATTAATTTAAATGATATAGACGCAGTTGCTACAACTGCGGGTCCTGGTTTAATAGTTTGTTTATCTGTTGGGCTAAATTTTGGCAAAGCAATTGCAATATCTTTAAAAAAACCATTCATTGCTGTTAATCATTTGGAAGGGCATGCTTTAAGTCCTAAATTAAATTCAAAAATAAATTATCCTTATCTATTACTCTTGATATCTGGAGGACATAGCCAATTTTTATGTGTTGAAGGACTAGGGAAATATAAAAGACTTGGAACTACTATTGATGATGCCGCTGGAGAAGCTTTTGATAAAACTGCAAAATTACTTGGTATCGAATTTCCAGGTGGTCCACAAATAGAAGTGTTAGCAAAAAAAGGTGATCCTACAAAATTTGATTTACCTAAGCCCATTATTAATAAAGGTGGATGCAATTTATCTTTTGCAGGACTTAAAACAGCTATTCTCAGAATTACAAAAAATATTAAAAATGAAAAAGATAAATATGATCTCGCAGCTTCTTTCCAAAAAACAATGGAAGAAATATTATACAAAAAAAGCAAAGTTGCTTTTAAAGAATTTAATAATATTAATAAGAACAAAAATAAAATTTTTGTTGTTGCTGGTGGCGTTGCGGCAAATAAAAAAATAAGAGAAGTTTTAATAAAACTATGTAATGAAGAAAATTTTGAAGCAATATTTCCTCCTATTAACTTGTGTGGGGATAATGCAGCAATGATAGCATTTGCTGGGTTAGAGAAATTTAAACAAAATCAATTTAATGATTTAGATTTTCCTGCAAAGCCAAGATGGCAGCTAGATGAAAAAGCTGTTTTTTTAAAAGGGGCTGGTGTAAAAATTTAATGAAATACTGGTTACTTAAATCTGAACCAAACGTTTGGTCTATTGATAATCAAAAAAAAGTCGGCTTGAAAGGTGCAACTTGGGACGGGGTAAGAAATTATCAAGCTGCAAATAATTTAAAAAAAATGTCTAAAGGTGATCTTTGTTTTTTTTATCATTCAAATATTGGAAAGGAAATTGTGGGTATAGTTGAAGTTATAAAAGCTGCTTTTATAGACCCAACAGATAATAAAAAAAAATTTGTAGCTATTAAAGTTAAGTTTAAAAAAGCTTTGAAGAAGCCTGTTTCCTTAAAAAATATAAAAAAAGATCGCAATCTAAGTGGCTTACCTCTTATTAAACAAAGCAGATTATCAGTTATGCCCATAGATACTAAAAGCTGGAAAATTATTTTGAAGATGAGTAATATTAATTAAAATATAAAATCTTTATGCCAAAAAAGAAAAAAAGAAAAAAAATTAAAAAGAAAAAACTTGTAAAAAAAAAATTTAAAAAAATCAAATCTAAAAAAGTTGAAAATTCAGAATTAGTTTACAAAATAAAAAGCGAATGGCTGAAAAAAGCAATAGTGAATAAATCTGGATATGAAAAAAAATATTCAGAGTCTATTAAAAATAATGATAAGTTTTGGAAAAAAGAAGGAAAAAGAATTACTTGGATAAAACCATATACAAAAATTAAAGATTTCAAATATAGTAAATCTGATGTTCATATTAAATGGTTTTATGATGGAACACTTAATGCATCAGTAAATTGTATAGATAGACATTTAAAAAAGAATAAAGATAAAACTGCAATAATTTGGGTTGGAGATGATCCAAAAATTCAAAAAAAAATTACTTATAAACAATTACACCAGGAAGTTTCAAAAGCTGCAAATGGATTGAAGGAAATAGGAGTTAAAAAAGGAGATAGAGTCACAATTTATTTAACAATGATACCTGAGTTAGCATATACAATGCTAGCATGTGCAAGAATAGGTGCTGTTCATTCGATTATATTTGGAGGTTTCTCAGCAGACAGTATTACTGGAAGAATTAATGATTGTAAATCCGACTACGTTATTACTGCTGATGAAGGTATAAGAGGTGGAAAAATTATAGATTTAAAAGCAACAGTTGATGAAGCTTTATTAAATTGTCCAAACGTTAAAAAGTGTGTTGTAGTAAAAAGAACTGGAAACAGAATTAATTGGGATGAAAGTAGAGATGTTTGGTATCATGATATAATTAAAAAAGCCTCAAAAAATTGTGAACCTGAGGAAATGGATGCAGAAGATCCATTATTTATTTTATACACTTCTGGTTCCACAGGAAAACCTAAGGGAGTTATGCACACGACAGGTGGTTATATGGTTTATACCTCAATGACCCATCAATATATTTTTAATTATAAGCCAAAAGATATATATTGGTGTACTGCTGACATTGGCTGGGTAACAGGCCACAGCTATATCATCTATGGACCTCTTTCAAATGGAGCAACAACAATTATGTCCGAAGGTATTCCTAATTATCCAGACTGGTCCAGATGGTGGCAAATAGTTGATAAATATAAAGTAAATATTTTTTATACGGCTCCAACAGCTATAAGGGCTATGATGAGAGAAGGAGACGGACCTGTAAAAAAAACATCAAGAAAAACTCTAAAACTGCTTGGAACAGTTGGCGAACCAATAAATCCAGAAGCGTGGCAGTGGTATTATAAAGTAGTAGGCGATTCAAGGTGTCCTATAGTTGATACATGGTGGCAGACAGAAACTGGAGGAATATTAATAAGTCCTCAAAGTGGGGCCATAGACTTAAAACCAGGGTCTGCAACAAAACCATTTTATGGAATTAAGCCTGAAATTGTTGATAAAGACGGAAAAGTTTTAAAAGGAGAGGCACAGGGAAGATTATGTATTTCTCATTCTTGGCCTGGACAAATGAGAACTGTATATGGTGACCATAATAGATTTATAGAAACATACTTTTCTCAATTTAACGGAAAATATTTCACTGGAGATGGTTGTAGAAGAGACAAAGATGGATACTATTGGATAACAGGAAGAGTTGATGATGTGATTATTGTTTCTGGACACAATTTAGGTACTGCAGAAATAGAAAGTGCGTTTGTAGCACATTCAAAAGTTGCGGAAGCTGCAGTGGTTGGGTACCCTCATGATATAAAAGGAAATGGATTATATTGTTATGTAACTTTAAATGTAGGAGAGGAGCCTAATGGAGACCTTGAAAGGGAATTAAAACTATGGGTAAGAAAACAAATTGGTGCAATTGCTACTCCAGATTTTATTCAGTTTGCACCTGGATTGCCAAAAACAAGATCTGGAAAAATCATGAGAAGAATTTTAAGAAAGATAGCTGCTAATGAACATGAACAACTTGGAGATACAACAACTTTAGCTGATCCAAGTGTTGTTAAAAGTCTAGTTGATAACAGAAAAAATACTTAGAACTTTACTCTCTCTTTAAATTCCTTTTTAATAACATCCCATTTTAAAATTACTGAATTTAAAACAATCTTGCGATCAAGCTGTTTTAATTCATCAGCGATTGGTGCCCACTTGTATAATGATAATGCACTAGGATTAAATGGAAGATCATTACAATAAGTATTCCAATTAATTTCTTGTAATCTTTCATTAAAATTCTTTTTTGCTTCCTCAATAATATCCAATGGCATTTTATTTGTAGTTTCATCATCTAAAATTTTTAAAAAAACTTCTTTAGCTTCATCAACATTTTGATAATTAAAATTATTTTTTAAATAAGAAAATGTGAAAAATGTCAGATCTTGTATGGCAACAGCATACATATTCCACTTAGCTAGATTTACTGATGCCATAAATTCATCATTTTCAAAATGAAGAACATATCTTGTTCCCATTCTAGTTTTTAAGTAACCATAAAGCGTTACTTGTGTAACCCAGGCTGATTTGGATTGTATAAAATCCTCTAATTCGTCCAAATTAGTTATTTTTGTCTTTGGTATGAAGGCTTTAAAAAGTGAAAAAAAATATATCTTAAAATCTTTCCAAGTTAGATCTTTCCAAGTTAATTTGTATTTTGCCATAAAAATAGCTATTAGTTTAATTTATACCCTAAAAACTCCACTATTATTAACAATTTTAACACTTTAAATCTCTTTCATAATGGTTATGGTTTCCGCCAGTTATAACTAAAAGAGGAGAGATAAAAATGTCAAAACAAGCACAACACTGGGAAAAAACCAGAGGATTGTTAATCGTTACATTAGCAATTTGGTTTGTATTCTCAATTGGCATCTTTCTTTTTGGCGCTGAAATGGAGTCCGTTGGTGGACCCTTCGGTTATCCACTGACATATTGGTTCACTTGTCAAGGATCTCTTGGAATTTTTGTAATCCTAATTTTTTGGTTTGCGAACAGACAAGAAAAAATCGATGAAGAGTTCGGCTTCAGTGAAAAAGGAGATGATTAATGATTAAAGGTAATTTTATAGACAATTTGCCTAGAGTTTATGGAATCTACACAGGTGGATTTTTAGCTTTCATAATCATTATGGCAATCGCAGAACAGATGGGTATGACTGCAAAAGCTATCGGAATTTGTTTCGTAGCCTTTACAGTAGCCATCTACGCGATAATTGGTTATCTATCACGTACAGCACAAGCGGATGCTTATTACGTAGCTGGAAGACAAGTACCAACGGTATTCAATGGAATGGCGACTGCCGCAGACTGGATGTCTGGTGCATCGTTCGTTGCAATGGCAGGTGGTATTTACTTTAAAGGTTATGGTTATATGGCACTACTTGTAGGTTGGACTGGTGGATACGTATTAGTTGCATCTTTATTAGCACCATACCTAAGAAAATTTGGCTGTTACACAGTTCCAGATTTCATTGGTACAAGATACGGTGGTAATTTAAGTAGGTTTCTAGCAGTAGTAGTCTTAACTGTTGCTTCATTTACTTATGTGACTGCACAAATTAACGCTACAGGTACTATTGCATCTGTTGCTCTAGATATCCCGTTCCAATACGCAGTATATGTTGGATTAGTAAGTATATTACTATGTTCAATGTTAGGTGGTATGAGAGGGGTGACTTGGACACAGGTTGCACAATATATAGTTCTAATCATAGCTTACTTGCTACCAGTTTTCTGGATCAGTAACAAAATGGGTGCGGGTTTCTTCCCACACTTTATGCTAGCTGATGAAGTTGCAAGAATTGCTGAATTAGAAACTCAGTTTGGACTAGGAACGATAAAAAACACTGCAGCAGATTTAGCTACTGTGCCAAAAGGTTTGGCTGGTATAACTAAAGCTCACTCAGCGGTTAACGCTACACCTTGGGCATTTATTTCATTAGCGCTAGCGATGATGATGGGAACAGCTTCATTGCCTCACGTAATGATGAGATATTTCACTACTCCAAGTGTAAAAGCAGCAAGAAAATCAGTAGGTTGGTCTTTATTCTTTATCTTCCTACTTTATTCTTCTGCTCCAATGTTAGCAACACTATCTAAATTGTCATTGATAGATCCTAACTTAGCGACTGGAATTATCGGTAAATCGATAAGTGAAGTTCAAGCGATAGATTGGTATCAAAACTGGAACCAAGCAAACTTAATGTTTGTAAGCGACTTTAACGGAAATGGAACTCTTGAATTAAATGAGTTTTTCATGGGTGGTAAAGCCGTTGTGTTAGCAACTCCAGAAATAGCTGGATTACCATACGTAATCTCAGGTCTAGTTGCTGCTGGAGGTATGGCAGCTGCCATGTCGACAGCTGATGGATTGATTCTAGCGATTGCAAATGCTTTGTCTCATGACTTGTACTACAAGATCATTGATCCAAAAGCAGAAACTGCAAAAAGACTAGTTGTTGCAAGGGTATTACTTGTAGTAATTGGTTTTGCTGGAGCAACTATTGCGGCAATGGAGATCCAAGGTATCTTAGGTTCAGTAATATGGGCTTTTGACTTTGCGATGTCTGGATTGTTCTTCCCACTTGTACTTGGTGTATGGTGGAAGAGAGCTAATAGAGAAGGTGCTATAGCTGGTATGGCTTTAGGTCTTGCTTCTGGTATGGGTTACCTGATTTGGGTACGAAATGGTGGAAGTGGATTCTTAGGTATTACACAGTTAACTTTTGGTATCTTTGGTTCAGCTGTCAGCTTAGTATCTATGGTTGTGGTAAGTTTAATTACTTCAGAACCTGATGCTGCTACGCAAAAAATGGTTGATGAGGTTCGAGTACCATCTGGTAAATCGATCCTTGGTAAACAACACTAAATAATCTTTTAAAGGGGCGATTAATTTCGCCCCTTTTAATTTCTCATTTTTTCAAATATAAATTTCTAAAATGTCTGCTAACTTTCATCCTTTAGTCTATATAATTGATTATATTCTTGGAATAATAATGTGGACTTTGATTGGAAGAGTTGCAATGAATATTTTCCAAAAAGAAGACTCTGAATTCTTTTTTATGAAAGTCTTTGTTAAATTTACTAATCCATTAATTTATATGTTTAAGCCCATAACCCCTTCATTCATAATCCATCCGTTAGTACCTTTATATGTAGCTTGGTTTTTCTTTATGATAAGATTTTACTTAATGCCATGGATTTTGGGTTATTCTGTAATGGGCATGTTGTCTTTTCCTCTGGAAAGTGAAATTTCGAGACAAATTTATCAATTTTTTAATTCAATTAAATTTTAAAAATTGATACTAGTAAATCTAGCTATCAATGAAAAAAATACAAATATCACCTTCTATATTATCAGCTGATTTTGGTCAGTTAGGAAATGAAATAAAGAGATTAGAAGAAAGTGGGGCAGATATGATTCATGTTGATGTGATGGATGGTCATTTTGTTCCCAACCTTACAATTGGTCCACCTGTAATTAAAAGGTTACGTAATTTTACCAAGCTACCATTTGATGTTCATTTAATGATATCTCCAGTGCACAAATATATTGAAGATTATTCAAATGCTGGAGCAGATATAATTACAATACATCCAGAGGCAACGGATAATTTAAAAGATTCGATTGATCATATTAGAAAGCTAAATAAAAAAGTTGGGGTTTCTTTAAATCCAGATACTAAATTAAATATTATTGAAAATGTTTTAGATAAAATAGATCTAGTTTTAATCATGAGTGTTTTTCCAGGATTTGGTGGTCAAAAATTTATGCCAGAAGTTGTAGAAAAAATTAAGGCTTTAAAAAAAATTAAAGATGAAAAAAAATATAATTTCGATATTGAAGTTGATGGCGGTATTAATTTTACAAATAATAAAATTGTAATAGAGGCAGGAGCAAATATTCTAGTTTCAGGAACAACTATTTTTAAAGAAAATAATGGTAACATAAAAAAAAATATAGATTCTCTGAAGTTAGTATAAGTTAATGATTTTAAAGAATTCTTTAAGTTTTATTAGTGAGTTTTTCAATTATTCATCAAATCAAATAAGAAAAATTTATTTAAGTTCAAAAATATATAATAATAAAATATCAAAAATTGATGATAAACTTATAGAATATAAACCAAGTCCTAACCTTTTAGATTGTTTAATTAAATACGAAAAAAAGAAAAACAATATAGAAAATTTTTATTTAAATTCAATCTGGACAAATAAAAATATTAATGAAAAAGATTATAAAAAACTTCATAATTTTTTTTGGCTATTTACAATTGATTTAAAATCTTCAAAAAAAATAACCCAATCAATTATTTTAAATTGGATAGAAACAAACCAAAAGTATAATTCAAAAAATTGGGAGATAGATACTTTGTCAAAAAGGGTAATATCTTGGATTTCTAATTCAAGATTAAGTTACGATGAAAGTGATAACTCTTATAAAGAAAAGTTTAATAATAATATAAAAAAACAAGTTAACCATTTAATTAATGAAATAACTCGGTCTACATGGGTAAATGACAAAATGATAGGTTGTGCTGCAATTATTTTAACAGGCTTATCATACAAAGATGAAAAATATTTAAATTATGGTTTAAATTTATTAAAAAAAATTATTAGTCTTTCTTTTGATTCTTCCGGTTTTCCTAAATCTAGAAATATTAGACAACTTTTATTCTACTTAAAATATTTTATTTTAATTAGAGAATGGTTAAAGGAGTCGCAAAATGAAATTCCAGATTATTTAAATGAAATAATTTTTTATTTAGGTCAAAGCTATAATTTTATATGGCAAAATACTAATCAAAATTTTTTATTTAATGGAAATCAAAATAATGAAAATTACGATTTTGATAAATATTTAAATTTTCATAATTATAAATTTAAAAGTGAAAGTAATGAGTATGGTGGTTATGTTGTTTTAAGAAATAAGAATATTATTCTTTCTATGGATTTAGGTTCCTCACCTGAAAGAAAATTCAGTGATGATTATCAATCAGGAGCACTATCTTTTGAAATTTTTTTTAAAAATTGTAAATTGATTTCTAATTGCGGTTATTTTCAAAAATATAAACACCAGCTTAATTATATTTCTAAATCTTCAGCTTCTCACTCTACACTTACTTTAGATAATAGATCATCATGCAAATTTAAAAAAAATTCAAATAATATTTTAAAAGTTGATCAAGACTTAAAAGTAATAAAAAAAACAGTTTTATATGAAAAAAATTACTGGGCTATTATTGGATCGCATGAAGGTTATTTAAAGAAATATGGAGTAATTCATGAAAGAAAATTAGAATGTTTTTTAGAAAAAAACAGATTCTTAGGAACAGATATATTAATAAAAAAGAAAAAATTTAAAAGTACAAATTTTGAAATTCGTTTTCATTTTGAACCTGGTGTTAAATTAACAAAAACTCAAGATGAAAAATCAATTCTAATTGAACTGGAAAATTCTGGGTGGAAATTTTCTTCAAAAAATAATAAAATTGATATTGAAACTGGTTTATATTTCGGTAAAAAAAATTCTTTTGTTGAAAATCAAAATATTTTTATTTCAGGAATAACACAAAATGGGAATGAAGAAATTGTTTGGGAAATAATTAAAATTGAATGAAAAAAATAAAAAAAGCTATTATTTCAGTATCTGATAAAAAAAATTTAAAATTTTTATTAAAAATATTATCAAAACATAAAATTGAAATTTTAAGCTCTGGTGGTACTTTTAAGGAAATAAAAAAATTAGGTTTTAAATGTTTAGAAATATCAAAGTTTACAGGTTCTAAAGAAATTTTAGATGGAAGAATCAAAACTTTACATCCAAAAATTCACTCTGGAATATTAAGTATAAGAAATAAAAAGTCACATAAAAATGATTTAAAAAAAAACAATTATGAAGAAATTGATCTTGTTATTGTTAATTTTTATCCTTTTGAAAATATTTTAAAAAGTACAAATAACCATAAAAAAATTATAGAAAATATTGATGTTGGAGGACCTACAATGGTTCGTGCAGCTGCTAAAAATTATAATGATGTTGCCGTAGTAACAAATTATAATCAATATAAAGAATTATCTAATGAGTTAAATTTAAACAAAGGTTGTACTACTTTAGATTTTAGAAAAAAGATGTCTGTAGCTGCCTTTACTGAAACAGCATATTATGATGCAATAATATCAAATTATTTTAATTCTCAGTCAAAAGTATTGTTTCCAAAAAAAAAGATATTTTACGGTAACCTAATTGAAAATTTAAGATATGGTGAAAATCCACATCAGAATGCTGCAGTTTATTCAATTAATAAAAAATTAAATCTTAATCAGCTTCACGGAAAAAAATTAAGTTATAATAACTATAATGATATTTTTTCTGCACTTTTAATTTCAAAATCTTTACCAAAAAATACTGGTACTGTTATTTTAAAACATTCTAATCCCTGTGGTGTTTCTATAAATAAAAATAACTTTAAAAGTTACAAATTAGCCTTGGCTTGTGATCCAATAAGTGCATTTGGTGGTATCATTTCTTGTAATTACAAAATTAATAAAAAGTTGGCAATAGAGTTAAAAAAAATATTTTTTGAGGTAATAATTTGTAAAAGTATTAATAATGATGCTTTAAAATTATTAAAAATTAAAAAGAATTTACGAATTATTGATGCAAGTAAATTTAGCAATAATAACTTGCAAAGTATTTCATCATTATCTAATAATATATTAGTACAATCTCTGGATGATTTTTCTTTTTCAAAGTCTAATTTTAAAGTTGTATCCAAAAAAAAACCAAATTTAGAAACATTTAAAAATTTAATATTTGCATTTAATGTTTGTCGTTTTGTTAAATCAAATGCAATTGTCATATCTAATAATGACTCAACAATAGGAATAGGATCTGGTCAGCCTAGTAGATTGGATAGCTGCGAAATAGCAATAAATAAAATGAAAAAATTTCATAAGGAAAAATTAGATGATAAAATTATTGCTGCTTCTGATGCTTTTTTTCCATTCGTTGATGGTGTAGAAAAATTAGTTCAATCAGGAGTATCTGCAATTATACAACCATATGGTTCTATTAGAGATAAAGAAATAATTAATTTTGCAAACAGAACAAATACCATATTAGTATTTTCAAAAACTAGGCACTTTAGACACTAGAAATTTTATCAATTTTGGCAGCAAGAACGAAATCACTTTCATGCAAGCCATTTATTGCATGTGTAAAAATTTTAATTTTGGCATATCCCCATCCAAACCAAATATCTGGATGATGTCCTTCTTTTTCAGCAATAACCCCAACTTTGTTTATAAAGTCTTGGCTTTCCAAAAAATTATTAAATTTAAATTGTTTAATTAAATAATATGTTTTTTCATCATCTGACTTAACATCCCAGCCATCAACTTTTTTTAAATACTTATGAATTTCACTTAGATTAAAACTCGGAATTCCTCCTTCGCAAGGAATACATTTCTTATCTGCTAAATCAGTCATTTTCTCCTTTAATAAATTGGAGCGGGCAATGGGACTTGAACCCACGACCTTCTCGTTGGCAACGAGACGCTCTACCACTGAGCTATGCCCGCTTATTAAATATTGATTATAAGTAGCAAGTTTTAAATTGCAAGTAATTAGAAAATTTAAAAAAATAAATTATTATAAAATCAATAATTAAATATTTGTTTCCATTTATCTAATATCTGTTTTACTTCAGAAAATTCACCTTCATAATTTTTCCATCTTTCAATTGATTTTTTATACAAAGGCTGGTTAATCTGTCTATAGCTTGGAGTATTTACAATTCCTCTTCTTTCAGCCGTCTTATAAAATTCTTTTACATTATCTGACCATTTTAGTTCTAGAAAGCTGAGTAATTTAGATACCGATTGATCAAAATCCTGAACTATTTGTTCATATTTAATTTTATGAACTTTTATTGGAAATTTTTCAAAATAAATTAACCATAAACTCATCACTAAATCATAAAGTTTTGCAGTATCTTTTAGGCTTGTAAAATTTAGCATAGCGCTGTTTGCACCAAAATATTGCATAAAACAACTCAAAACAACATCATAAGGATTTCTCAATGCCAATATAAACTTTGAGTTAGGAAAAAAAGAAAATATTTCAGCAACATGAACAATATTTAAAGGTAATTTATCTATAAAGATCTTATCTTTATCAAATTTTATATATTTATTTCTATCATTAAAATATTTTTCTCTCATTTCAGAAAAAAAATTTTCATCAATATTATTTAATTTAGAAAAATCTTTATTAATTTTTTGCTCAAGATCTTTTATAAAATTTTCTACTAATGGTTTTTCCTCCAACACATCTATTGAATTATGACTTCTTAAAATTGAATCCAATAGAGTTGTTCCAGATCTTGGAAAACCAATTAAAAAAACTGGATCATTTATTTTTTTTTTTATATTAAAAGAATTTTGACCTTTAAGTATATTATTTGAAAAAAAATTTATTCTTTTTTCCACGTGTTCAATATAATAATTTTTATCAATTTGCTTTTCATAAACGTTTTTAAAAATATTATTTGAGTCTACAAAGTATTTATAAGCTTTATTATATTTACCAATGGCATCATAGCTTTGGGCTAAAATTTCATATTTGATAGCGTTTCGGTTAAAATCTTTAGAACTAAATTCTGTACTTTCTAAAATATCTATTGCTTTAAGATAATTTTTTTTTCTATATTCATAAATTCCAGAAAAATATTTTACTAAAGGTATTTCACCAAGATTAGTTTTTGTATTAGTTAAAAAATTATTTAATTTATTTAGTTGATTTGATTTATCATATAGTTCAAAAAGATTATCATAAGCCTCTAACATAGAGGGCACTAAACCTATTACTTTTTCAAAGAACTTTTCTGCATTATCTAAATCATTTTTTTCTTTGTATAAATTTCCTAAATTAAAATAAGCTATATGATTTTTTGGATCAACATTAATTGCTTTCAAATAATTGTTAATTGCGAGTTTCTCATTTTTTAACCTTTTAAATGCTAATCCTAAATTACATAATGCCCCAGAAAAATTTGGTTTTAATTCAATCGCTTTTTGAAAAAATTTAATGGACTCTTTTAAATTTCCAAAATTCAATTCTATATTACCTAAAATATTATGAACTGCTGGTAATTTAGGATTTATAGATATAACTTCTTCAAATAATTTTTTAGCTTTTTTAAAATCTTTATTTTTAAGTGCATTTTGTGCTGAATCTAATTTTTTTTGTATCATGGACGATGTATTTAACTATACTAATCTATGTTATGCCATCAAGTTTTGTATTGATCTACTATTTCTGATAGATTGTTAATTATGAATAAAATATTAAATAACTTACCAAACGAAATTCCAGTTTTTCCATTATCAAACTTTATAATTTTCCCAAAAACAACAGTTCCATTAAATATATTTGAGCCTAGATATATAGAGATGGTTGATGATGCAATGAAGGGAAACCGAATTATTGGAATGATACAACCTCGGAAATCAAATCAAAATATTCCATTACTTTATAAAGTGGGGTGTGCTGGAAAAATTGTTAGTTTTAATGAAACAGAAGATGGAAGATATTTAATTGTTTTAAGTGGTATTAGTAGATTTAAAATTATTGAGGAACTTGAAACTCCAAAACTTTATAGAAAATGTAGAGTAGATTTTGAAGATTTTTTTTATGATTTGGATGAAAAAAGTGAAGAAATCAAATTTTCAGATTTAGAACTTATATTTAAAAATTTAAAATCATTATTTATTAAACAAGGTTATATAATTGATTGGAAAGAATTAGAAAAACAAACTCTAGATCAAACTATAAACACTTTAGCCATGGCATCACCATTTTCTTTAGAGGAAAAACAAGTTTTATTGGAAACAATCAATTTGAATGAAAGAAAGAAAAAACTAGAACAGATTTTGTCTACATATAGTTTTGATAATTTTGAAAACAAAACAATTCAATAATTAAATAAATCCTTTATCAGCAAATTTTGTAGTGTATTTTTTAAATAAGGGATTTTTTTCTAAAAAATAAAATATTTTATTTGAATAATTATTTTTTAATTGATTATCAAATTTGAAAAACTCGTGAATAAAATCAATGCTACTTGCATAAATATAGTTAAAATGCTTTGTTTTATTTTCAAACTCTTTTAGAAGTGATTTGTCTAATGGCAAGCCAAGATCAATTTTTTGATCTATCAAATTACATAGTATTTTAATATCTCTTATTGTCATGTTAAGGCCTTGTCCTGCTAATGGATGGATTTTATGTAAATTATCACCAAAACTTAAGATATTTTTATTATAATAATTTTTCAACAAGGAACCTTTTAAATCAATTTTTTCAAAATTTGAAAAAGATTCAATTATAAACTTCTTATTATATTTTTTTACTAATTTTAAAATTTCAACTTCTGTAAGATTTTTGAATTTTTTATAAATTGAAAATACAACTGACGTTTCTTTGTTTGAACATGGCAAGAATGCTATTGGACCAAATTTCGTAAAAACTTGATAGGCCATTTGGTTGTCACATTTTTGATGTTTAATTAAAGTTGTATAAGCAAAACTTTCATAATCCTTGTACTGTCTTTTAAAAAAAATTTCTTTTGAAATTTTATTATTTTCATTAAAATTTATTATTAAATCAAATTGACTTTTACCATTTATGATTGAATT